>JAUIKX010000205.1 GCA_030430515.1 Gammaproteobacteria bacterium
GGTGCATCCGTTCCTGCAGAACGCTTGGCGTAAAACCCGATGTCGATGAGGCGATGAGGGCGTCCGGGGGAGCATGCTGCTCGATGTCACCAAGCAGCGTTCGCTTGAGTTCGAGACGCTCGGGAACACTCTCCTGAATCCAATCCGCACCATCGACCGCCTCTGCCAGGCTGCTGCAGAATGTCAGCGCACCGGGTTCGGCAAGCGGCTGATCGTAGAGCGCATCAAGCGACTGCTTCGCCTCGGCAAGCACCTGAAGCACGCTCCCCCCATCCTTCAGACCAGCGTCGAACACGCGTACGTCGAACCCATGCAGCACAAAACGGGCAGCCCAGCCGGCGCCGATGACACCAGCACCGACGACCGTGACACTCATACCGGGGGCCGCTTGATCAGGTTGAGCCTGCTACGCACTTCCGCCGGTGTCAGTACGTAGCTGCCAAGACGCTCGATGATCTCAACGGCACGTCCGACCAACTGAGCATTGGTGGCGAGCACACCCCGGTCGAGATAGAGATTGTCCTCGAGACCAACGCGAACGTTACCTCCAGCAAGCACGGCAGCCGCAACAAAGGGCATCTGATGGGCACCCAGACTGAATGCAGACCACTGCCAGCTTTCGGGAATATTGCCGGCCATCGCCAGAAACGTGGAAAGATCATCAGGCGCTCCCCAGGGCACCCCCATGCAGAGCTGGATGAGCACCGGATCGGCAAGCACACCCTCCCGAGCGAGTTGCTGCGCGAACCACAGATGACCCGAGTCGAACGCTTCCACTTCCACCTGCACGCCCAGATCCCTCGCCATGGCGCCCATTTCCCGAAGCATCGCCGGCGTATTGGTCATCACATAGTCCGCTTCGGCAAAGTTCATCGTGCCGCAGTCCAGCGTGCAGATCTCCGGCAGGCAATCCGCGATGGGTTGCATGCGCTCCGCAGCACCAGCCATATCGGTGCCCCGCACCGGCGGTAGCGGCGCCTCAACGCCGCCAAGAACCAGATCGCCGCCCATCCCGGTCGTGAGGTTGAGCACCACGTCGACGCTGCTGTCCCGGATACGTTCGGTCAGCTCACGATAGAGCCCGGGTTCGCGCGATGGCGCACCGGTTTCGGGGTCGCGCACATGGCAATGCACAACCGCCGCCCCCGCACGCGCAGCTTCTATCGCCGACTCGGCGATCTGCTGTGGGCTACGCGGCACATGTGGGCTTCTATCCTGCGTGGCACCTGAACCGGTGACGGCACAGGTGATGAAAACTTCGCGGTTCATCTGTAGCGGCAAATCGTATTCCTCGCCCCATATGTCTGTTCAGCTTCTGGGGAAATCGATGTTTCCGCGCTACACTGCCCGTCCAGGGAGAAGGATTCAAATGAGAAAGAGTTTGCTACCCATCGTCTGCTTCGCGCTCATGGCCACGCTCAGCCACGCGGCCGATCGTATCGGCATTCCAGCGGAAGTGCCCTATCACTCTGACACCATCGCACCGTCGAAAGTCAGAGCGGAGTGCGATCTGGGCGCCAAAGTCGCCAACTTCATCAGAAAGTACAACCGAGACGTAGAAGTTTCTGACAACCCGGCCGAAGGACATTACGTCGACATGTCGATCACCCAGGTGCACGCACCCGGCGGCGGCGCATGGTCCGGACCGAAATGGATGGAAGTCACCGGCACCCTGATGAAAGACGGCATAACCGTCGCTTCGTTCCGCGCCAAACGATTTTCCACGGGTGGCGCGTTCGCTGGGTTCAAAGGCACCTGTGCGATCATCGGTCGATGTACGAAAGCGATTGGCAAAGACATCGGCGAGTGGTTGAAAGACCCGCGCGACGGAGCAGAACTGGGCGACGCTCAGTAAACCGCGCGTTGATGGGACGTTTTCTGATCATGATGGTCGCGCTGATGGCTGGTGCAGCCAACGCGACCATTCCCCTGACACGCATCAATCAGGATCAGACGCCGATCACTATCGACGGACACGTCGACGAGCCGGTCTGGCAGACCATCGATCCCATATCTGATTTCCGTGTGCTCGAGCCCGACACCATGGCTGAAGGCAAGCACAGAACAGAACTCCGCTACGTCTACGACGATCGCGGAATCTACGTCAGCGCCATTATGTTCCAGCCGAAAGGCACCCTGGTGAAACAGCTTTCAGGCCGGGACAGCTTCTTTTCGAACCGCGACACCATCAGCATCACGTTCGATACATCAGGCGACGGCCGGTACGGATTCTGGTTCGCGGTAGCGCTGGGAGACGCGCTTTCCGACGGCACGGTGCTCCCCGAACGCAAATTCTCCAATGACTGGGACGGCCCCTGGCGCGGCCGCAGCCAGGAACGTGAAGACGGCTGGAGTGCAGAGCTGTTCATCCCCTGGGGTGTAGTATCCATGCCACACAGCGGCGATACCCGACACATCGGCGGGTACGTTTCGAGAAAAGTCGCTTACCTGGACGAACGGTGGGGCTGGCCGGCTCTGCCACCCACACAACCGAGATTCATGTCGGCACTCGAGCCCCTGGAAATGCAGGGCGTGCAACCCGGTCAGCAGTACAGTGTGTATCCGTTCATGGCCGTCGGTTACGACGGCGTGGATGCCGAAATGCGCTATCGCGCGGGAGCAGACGTCTTCTGGCGCCCGTCCACCAACTTCCAGCTCACCGCCACCGTGAACCCCGATTTCGGCAACGTCGAGTCGGACGAGGTGGTGGTCAATCTCAGCGCCACGGAAGTATTTTTCCCGGAGAAGCGGCTTTTCTTCCTGGAAGGGCAGGAAGTCTTCGTCGCTTCCCCACGCGCGGACACCCGCGGTCGCGGCGTCGGCAACTCCGGCGCGCCCTACACCATGGTGAACTCGCGGCGCATTGGCGGCATTCCAAGAGAACCGCTGAACACAGAGGGATACACGATACCCGACCGCGAGCTGGTGCAACCCGTGGAGCTGAAAGGCGCTGTCAAAGCCACCGGACAGATCGGCAACCTGCGCTACGGCGTTCTCGGCGCTTACGAAGAAGACGTGAAATACGACGTTCTGGATAACGGCAGGCCCCTGAACCTGCACGGCAAAGGCAGCGACTACGGCATTGCTCGGGTGCTGTACGAAAACAGCTCGAGCGGCGCTTACAAAGCGTTGGGATTTCTGTCAACGGCCGTGCTTCACGAGGAAGGAGATGCGCTCGCACAGGGTCTGGACTGGCACTACCTCAGCCCCAGCGGCAAACTTAAGGTAGACGGCCAGGCGATGACGTCAGACAAAGACGGAGAGCAGAGAGGATACGGCGGCTTCCTGGACTTTGAACTCACCTACCGCCGGGGGCTGATACAGCGCATCGGCCTGGAATACTTCGACGAGCACCTGGACATCAACGACCTGGGTTTCCTTCAACGCAACGACCACTATCAGGTACGCAGCTCGCTCATCTGGACCACGTCTAACCTCGGCTGGGCCCGGGAAAACCAGTTCGACATACGTGGTTTCGTGCGCAAAAGCGTTACCGAATCGCTGTTCAACGGCGGCGCCCTGTTCATCGCCGACCGTCTGAGCCTGAACGATCTGAGCACGCTGACCACCCGTCTCGGCTTCTTTCCGTCTTACTATGACGACCTCAACAGTTTCGGCAACGGAACCTACCGCATCGACGACAAGGTGGACCTCAGCGTCGACTGGCGCACCGACAGCACCCGGGTCTGGCAGTTCGGCATGCGGGGCGGTTACAGAAACGAAGACCTCGGCGGCGATACCTACACGGCCAATTTCGGCGTGACCTGGCGTCCAAGTGACCGTTTCTCCACCCGTGTCGACGTCACCTACATGGATCGCGAAGGTTGGCTGCTGCATCAGAACAACCGCCTCTTCGCCACCTTCGACGCAGATCAATGGATGCCTTCGTTCTCCATGGAGTACTTCATCAGCGCCCGCCAGCAACTGCGCATGTCGCTGCAGTGGGTCGGCATCAGAGCGTCCGAAGCCGAGTTCTTCGACGTGCCTGCAAGACCGGGCAAGCTGCTCTCGCGAGCGAAGCCAACCGGCGCAGGATCACGTTCGAGCTACGACTTCTCAGTGTCGCAGTTCACTTTCCAGGCGCGCTACCGCTGGGAGTTGGCGCCGCTTTCCGACCTGTTCATCGTCTACACCCGCCAGGCCGATCGGGCCGCCGCACTGGGCGGTGACGACTTCTCGGATATTTTCGAGCGCTCCTGGCGGCAACCGCTGACGGACTTTCTGGTGCTGAAACTGAGATATCGTCTCGGCACCTGACACAGACTCGCAACGGTCACGCCAAGATCATCAGCTTACGGCTGACCCGGCATCAACAGGTTTGGAAAATACAGCGTGTTCAGCCTGCCGCTGCCTGTGGGATCGTACACCGCCACCTGATTCTTGAAGTTGCCCGCGAACCCGTAGATACCGACGTCCGGGGTGCCGTTGCCGTTGGCATCCGGAAGCAGCAGCATGCTCTGCGCATCGAAGTCCGGCGAGATGAATACTGAGCCGACGCGCCCGCCGGTGAGCGAATCACGCACATCGAGAATCGTGCGCTGCGACGACGATCTCTGTGTGAGAACCGCCAGCTCGCTGCTGCCGTTACCGTTCAGGTCAGGCACCGTGAGCAACGCGCGCTTCGTGTAGAACTCGTGCCCGCTCGTTCTGAAGTAGCTGAGAGACAGACTGCTGCCCGTGACGCTGTCAGAAATGCGTATGCCGATCGCGCCATCTGAGTTTCTGGAAAACAGCGTCGCAATATCGTCTACGCCATCGTTGTTGACGTCGTCGACGACCGAGATGTTGCGGGCCGTATGCGTCGGTGGCAGCCAGATATTGGTCACAAGTGCACCTGTCCCGCTGTCACGCAGCTGCACGAGGTTGCGCTCCCGCTCCGTGTGGTACATGAGCACAGCGATCTCCGGGGCTGGGCCGTCTCCGAGGTCCGGTACCACAGCCATATCCAGGGGATACTCATAGAACTCATCGGCGCTGTAGTACAACTGTCGAACGATACTCCGGGTGCCAAGATCACGAACCTGCACGACGACCGAAAAATCGCTGAGGCGGATCAGCATCAGGGCGAGTTCCTGAGATCCGTTGCCATCGATGTCATCGAGCGCCGCACTATGTCCGGTCGCCCGATGCTCACGCGAAAACCATAACGTGCCGGCCAGACTGCCGTCATTCGGGTCGCGCGCCTCTGCAAGCACCCGGCCATCGGTGTTGCGCTCCTGGTAAACGACGAGTTCAGGGGTATTGTTTCCATTCAGGTCATCAATCAGAAGCGCACCACGAGGCCGATAGCCGGAGAAGAAACTCATCGAGCGCAACCGGGAGCCGTTCGATGCTTCCCGCACCTGCGTCCGGGCAGCAGTGTTCGTGGCACGCATACGAAAGGCCGCAACCTCGTCAGAGCCGCTGTTGTTGATGTCCGGCAACAGAACCACATCGTGGATGTTGTAAAGGGTATTCACCGCCGCAACATCGTCGTTTTGCGGCGCGATGGTGTCGCCGAAACCTCGAGCCATCAGAGCATCAGGCGTCTCGCTGTAGCTGAGGCCAATGGCTTCTCCTATGGTAAAGGCTGCTGCGCGCGTAAAATCCATGGGCAGCGGCACAGGCAGCAGGTCACCGTCATAGACATCCCAGGTCTCGCTGGAATTGAACACCAGATATACGCTTGTCAGTTCTCCGTCGGAGAAGAACCACCTGAACGTCTGGGTGATCAGACCACGACCCCAGGCTGCCCCACAGAATGAGCTCGAGAAGTGAGCAGCATTTGCCGGAATATCTGCGCACGCCAGGTTGTCGACGACCGCGGTATCCGTGGTCACGGTGAAAGGAATCGCCGTGTTGTTCCAACGGTCAGCCGCCTCATCGAACGCTGCCTGCCAGTCGTTCGAAGCGGCACCCGTGACTGCGAGGTCTCCCGTAGAGACGTGCATGGACTCGTTGAACCAGTAGTAGCCGTTCGATGGCAGCGAGCCGCTATGGGCTGCGATTGAGCCGGTCAGAAGAAGGACGATAATAAGGTACTTCATTGCGCCACCTCCTTGCGCTGCTCACGAAGCAGCTGATCGACATGCAGCTTGAATTCGCCCACCGTTATCGCAGACGCGCTGCGCTGCTCACCGACCCTTAAGCCGCTGGGAAACTGGGGGCTCAGCGTCTTATCTGCGAGCCCTGGGCCATCGTTGAACCCCACAACCGGCCGACCGCCAGACGTATGAAGCCGACCGTCGAAGATACGAAACTGGCCCTGATTCACGCCGAGTATCGGGCTCACCTGCAGGCGCTGCATCGACTCGACGAAGTAGATGCCGCTTTCACCTTTTTCCGGTGGCCGCACTCCCGGAACATCGAGCCTCTTGCCATCGACGGAGCCGCCGACGTAGGTCAGTCTGACCCGACCGTAGGGTCCGCCCTTGAGCACATCGGACACCTCGAAATCCACATGGGTGACGATGAGCTTACCGCTGGGTTCCCACTCCGACCTGTGGCCAACCACCCGCCCCTCAAAGATGAGCTCCGCGTAGTCGACCATGGATGAGAACGAGAGCTGCCGCACGGCTGCAGCGTGCGCCACACCGGCC
>JAUIKX010000206.1 GCA_030430515.1 Gammaproteobacteria bacterium
TCCGGGCCAAGCACGGCTCGAAGGTGGGCGCCTGCGTGCCTGTAGCTGCGATCCAGAAGGTCCTGGAGCGCGTCCAGCTCTGAAACGGTTTCGTACATTGCGCCGGACAGTATCACAGCCCTAACGTATAGTCCGGGGTCGTCAGACACAGACCGGAACCATGTCTCAGCCGTCATCGAAACGCCACGCGCTTACCTTCGTACTCATCACCGTACTTCTGGACGTGATCGGCTTCGGAATCGTCATGCCTGTGATGCCTCGCCTGCTGCAGGAGATCACGGGGCTCGGCCTGTCGGAAACCTCCAGCATTGCCGGTTACCTCCTGGTGAGCTACGCAGTGCTGCAGTTCGTGTTCGCGCCGGTGCTTGGAAACCTGAGCGACCGCTTCGGCCGTCGTCCGGTGCTGCTGGCATCGCTCTGTGCTTACGGGGTGAACTATCTGATCATGGGTTTTGCCGCCACGCTCTGGGTGCTGTTCATCGGCCGCATCTTCACCGGCATTGCCAGTGCCACCCACGCGACCGCCAGCGCGGTGATTGCAGACGTCACCGAGCCGGAAGAGCGGGCACAGAACTTCGGCATGCTGGGCATGGCGTTCGGCGTTGGTTTCATCATCGGACCTGCGCTCGGTGGCCTGCTGGGTGACTGGGATGTGCGGGCGCCGTTTTTCGCCGCAGCGGTGCTGGCGCTCGCCAACACGTTGTACGGCTTCTTTGTCATGAAGGAGACGTTGTCTCCGGAACATCGAAGGCCGTTTTCCTGGGCACGCGCCAACCCTGTGGGCGCGTTCATGCAGCTGCGCCACTTCCCCATGTTGGGCGGGCTCGTCGGGGTGATGTTCATCTACAACATCGGTCATCATGTTTACCCAGCCAACTGGAACTTCTTCACCATGGCCCGCTTCGACTGGTCCGGCACGGAGATTGGCCTTTCCATGGGTTTTGTCGGGTTGATGATGGCCATTGTTCAGGGCGGGCTCATCCGTCTGGTGATTCCAAAGCTCGGTGCGCCGCGCACGGCGTTTGTGGGGTTCACCGCTGCCGCGGCCTCCTTCCTCGGGCTCGCCTTTGCCGGCAGCGAGGCTGTTCTGTATAGCTGGCTGGTTGTGTCTGCTCTGGCGGGATTCGTCATGCCTGCGGTACAGTCCATCGTCACCAATCATGTGCCGCAGAACCAGCAGGGGGAGATGCAGGGGATCATGGCAAGCATCAACAGCGTCGGGGCCATTGTTGGCCCTCTGGCCCTCACGCAGACTTTTGCCTATTTCACGGCACCCGGAGCACCCATCTACTTTCCTGGCGCAGCATTGTTTCTGGCGGGAAGCCTGTCGCTGATCGCGCTGGCGCTATTCGCTCTGAACGTTCGTGGGCTCATACAGGCGGAGGTGCTCAGTGGCTCCCCATCGGCTTAGCCTTGCTGCCGGAGTGCTTGCTGACTTCATGGCCCCCGATGTTGCGCGGGCGGCCAGAGACAGTGGCTTCACGGACGTCGGCTTCACAGTGAAACCCTGGCCAGTCGAAACTACGGCCGACATTCGCAACGTGGTCGAAGCCGGCAGCTTGCGGGTGCTCGATGTCGAAGTGGTGCGCATCGATGTGGACGGGAACGTTTCAGAAGATGACTGGCACGTTCTCGAGGTCGGTGGCGCGCTCGGTGCCGAAAACGTGCTCATCATTTCCTATTGTGATGAAGCGTCGAAAACCGCGGCGGCTCTTCATGCACTGGCGGAGCGCGCGCAGGAGTACGGTATGCGGGCCTGCCTCGAGTTCATGCGCTTCACGAAAGTACCGACGCTTGCGGTTGCACGGCGTATTGTCGCGGAGGTCGATCATCCCGCCGTGGGCATACTGATCGATACCTTGCACCTGGCGCGCACGGGCGAGACGGTGGATGTACCCGCTTCGCTTCTACCCTACGCACAGTTCTGCGACGGTCTGGCGCAGTGTGGTGATGACGATGAGGCACTGATTCGAGATGCGCTCGATGACCGTGCTGTACCGGGAGAAGGTGAACTTCCGCTTGAGCGTATGCTTGCGACGTTGCCGGCTGGCGTGCCGCTGAGCCTGGAGGTGCGTTCGCTGGCGCTCAGGCAGCAGTTTGCTAATCCGGTAGAGCGCGCCGCGCATCTGCTGCATGGAACGAGAAACTATCTGAAACGCATTGGGAGAACATATGACCAGTGAAGTGATGACCTATGAAGAGCAGGACCACGTTGGTGTAATCACCCTGCGCCGGCCGGAAGCCATGAACGCATTGACCTATGAGTCTTACCAGCTGCTCGAGGACTATGTACGCAACACGAAGGCGCGAGCGTTGATCATTACCGCTGAAGGCAAAGCCTTCTGTTCAGGGGATGACGTGAAGCAGATTCTCGGTGCTGGTGCGCCTTCCCCGGAAGAATTTCGGGAGCGGTCGAAAAGGGCGGGTGGTATGACGCCAGCGGCCGAGGCGCTGCTCACCACGAGCGTGCCGATCATCGCAGCAGTGAACGGCGCCGCAGTCGGCTGGGGTATGGAGCTCGCGCTGATGGCAGACATCCGCGTGGCTTCCGAAAAAGCCAAGTTCGGCGAGCTTTTCGTGCTGCGTGGCCTGTGCTGTGATGCGCCGGGACTCGGTCGGCTTGCGCAGCTCGTGGGTCGTGAACGGGCCGCGGAGCTGCTTTTCACCGGCGAGGTGATCGATGCGGCGATGGCTAAGGAGATCGGCCTGGTTTCCCGGGTGGTCGAACCGGACGCGCTCATGCCCACAGCGCGGAGCATCGCTGAAAAGATCGCTGCGAACCCGCCGTTGGCGGTTCAGGCGCTGAAAGAAGGGCTGCGAAGAACGCTTGAACCAGACTGGCATGATACCGGACGCTGGGCCAGCGAGCAGATTCAACGGTTGCGTCAGACCGAAGATTCGAAAGAGGGTGTGGCCGCGTTTCTCGAGAAGCGGCAACCGGTCTACCGCGGCTGCTGAAGCGCGTCGAGCTTTTCTCTGCGTACGCCGTTCTCGGTTCTGAGCGGCGTATCGAACACCATCGTCGCCTGGCGTTGCGGGTCGTAAGCGGGCCAGGCCGGCAAACCTTCTCCGTTCGGGTTCCCGGTGCGGGCGAACTGCGTCCAGTAGCGGATCATCACCGCCGAAAGGGCGTGATCGTCTTCGTTCCAGTGCAAGCCGATCTTGCGGGTGTTACCGAAAACGTAGGCCAGGTCGCCCGAGTGGTAGGCGCCCGCGCTGCGCGGGCCGCCATCGAGCAGCAGTTCGGGGTTGCTCGGGGCGTAGAGCTTGAACGCCGGCGGTACGTGGTTCATGAAGTAGAGGTACACGCGATCGTGAACACGGGTCTGCGCATCTGCCCAGGAGCGCATGTCGAGCGCGAAGAAACGATCCGTGAGTAACGCGTGCAGCGCATGGCCTGGAGACCGGGCCCGCTCGTTGGCGTACAGCGCGAGCAGTTCGTCCGGGGTGCTGGAAATACGGCTGACTTGGGCCACGAGCTCGTCGTCGGTGAGTTTGTGATTGACTGGAAACAGCTGCTCTCCCTCGTTGGCCAGAGAACCCACAAGTAGCGGAATGGCCGCCTGCCGTCCCTGGGCAAACACCTGGCTCGGGTGCTCGGGCAGCACACGCCCATCGATCGTAATGCGGCTTTTCTGGTCCCATCCGCTCGCCTGTTGAGCGGATACCAGCTGTTCTGCTGCGAGAGACCTCATCGCATCCAGAGTAGCGGGGCGGCCATCGAGCGCGGTGTCGATCAGCCGCTGGCCGCGCACAAGGCCGTCTGCATCCTTCTCGATGGAGGGCAAAACACATGCAGCAGATTGGCCTATAGCCTTATGAAACAGGCCGCGTGCCATGGGAGACGCCATGAGCGAGCAGACGCTTTGAGACCCGGCGGACTGGCCGAAAATAGTGACGTTCCCGGGGTCGCCTCCGAATGCGTCGATGTTGCTCTGTATCCATTTCAGAGCCTGGATTTTGTCCATCAGACCCCAGTTGCCGGCATGTCCTTCGTTGGCCTCTTTGAGCAGCGGGTGGGCCAGAAAACCCAACGCGCCAAGCCGGTAGTTGACCGTCACCAGCACCACATCGTTTGCGGCAAATTCCACGCCGTCGAAGATCCGGGCGTGTGCAAACCCCGTCGTGTGGGCCCCTCCGTGAAACCACACCATCACCGGCTTTGCAGTATCCGAATCGGCTCGGCTCCAGATGTTGAGGTACAGACAGACTTCGCTGGTTTCGAACGGGTCCCGTGACCAGACAAATGCATTGGTCGCGTCCGGTTGAGGGCAGGCCGCGGCAAACGTACCTGCATTCCTTGATTCCTGCCAGCTTGTGACCGGTTCAGGTGATGCAAAGCGCCTGCTGCCGAGTGGCGGCTCTGCGTAGGGCAGGCCGCGAAAAACACGGATGTTCCGACTTTCGTCCGCCCAGGCGCCGACAACCGGGCCGGAAGCGCTCTCCACGTTTAAACGCTCATCCGTCGCGAAAGTCATGGCAGAGGTCGCGAGCGCATAGAGAGCAACGACCTTAACCAGGAACGCGTTCAAACGCGGCGGTCCCTTCGGGAATCTGGTGGAAGGTCTGAGCGTCGATGGTAAATATGGCGATGTCCGGGTTTCCGAAGAGTGACGGATCATCCATGCTGCCCACCTTCAGAATCACCGCGTCGGGCAGCGCCGGGGCACGGGTGAGTATGTGTGTGCCGCAGTTCGGGCAGAACTCACGGGTCACTGCGCCGTCGATATCGGTCCGGGAAAACGCTTTGGGTTCTCCGGCTGTGATTTTGAATCCTGATGCGGGCAGGGCCATGAACACATTGGGGCTGCCGCCTGTAATGTACTGACACTCTCTGCAGTGGCATTGCGCCTTCATCAGAGCATCGCCTTGTGCTTCATAGCGCACCTGTCCGCAGTAGCATCCGCCGGTTACCTGCATAGTCTTCCTCCTCGTTTAACGATACAAAGAGTGCATGATGGCCGTTCAAAAGCCAACGGCACTCCCCTCCTTACGGTGATCCGAACCTGCGACATAGCCATCATCATTGCGGTAGATGAGCTGCGCACCGCCGAAGACCCAGTACCTGCGCTCGTACCTGACTTTGTGGCCCCGCGCTTCCAGGCCCGCATGGACTTCCGGAGACACGCCGGGTTCGAGTCCGACAGAAAAGTCCTCGTAAACGTGCCAACGGGGGGCGTCGCTGGCCGCTTGGGGGTTCTGATTGTGATCGAAGATTCGCCGCACCATCTGCACGTGTCCCTGGTGCTGCATGTGCCCACCCATGACGCCGAACGACAGCCTCGGCAGGCCGTTCTCCGTAACGAAACCCGGAATGATGGTATGAAACGGGCGTTTTCCGGGGCCCACACAATTGGGGTGGTCGGGGTCCAGCACAAAGCCCCTGCCGCGGTTCTGCATGCTGATTCCGGTGCCGGGGATCACGATCCCGGAGCCGAAGCCGTTGTAGTTGGACTGGATGAACGACACCATCCGGCCGTCAGCATCCGCGGTGGTCAGATAGACCGTGTCGTGGCTGATGGGTAGCGCCGCGGGTGGCAATGGCCGGGCGCGCTGGCCGATGGATGCCGCGGCCCGCTCGATGGAGCCGGGTTCCAGCAGATCTTCCGGCGTGCAGGTCATCGCCCGGGGATCGGCGAAGTGATCGAAGGCCGCGCGTATGGCGATTTTCATGGCTTCGATCTCGAGATGCAGTGCGTCGACGCTGTCGGGTGGGGCCGTCGGAAGGTGCGCGAGGATGGCTAGCGCAATCTGCGCTGCAAGGCCCTGTCCGTTTGGCGGAATCTCGTGCAGGCAGACGTTCCCGTATGGCTGGGCCGTAGGGGTCACCCAGTCGGCCTCGTGGGCTTCCAGATCGCTTCTGCGCAGCGCGCCACCACCATTGATGGCTGCCTTTTCGATGGCATCTGCCAGGTCACCGCGATAGAACGCCTCGCCGTGAGAGGTGGCGAGCGTTTCGAGCGTGACGGCCAGTTCTGGACGCTTGAAGAGCGCTCCCGGTTTGGGAGCAGGCAGGAAGTACGCGCAGAAATCGGGGAAGGCAGCATACGTGGTTGCGGCGTGCTGCCAAAAACCGGCCGTCATCGGCCCTACCTGAAAACCGTCTGTAGCGTAGCGTACGGCGTCCTCGAAGAGATCCTCGAAGGGGAGCGCACCGTAGCGCTCAGACAGCTTCTGCCACGCGCTGACGGCACCCGGCACCGTGACCGTGTCCCAGCCGTACCCGGGCATGGACGCCTGGCCTTTGAACCGATCTGCGGTCCAGCCAGAGGGCGAACGCCCGGACGCATTCAGCCCAACGAGCTCCTTGCCGTCCCATAGAATCGCGAATGCATCGCTGCCGACGCCATTGTTGTTCGGCTCGACGACCGTCAGCGTGATGGCGGTAGCCAGGGCGGCGTCGATGGCGTTGCCGCCTTTGCGCAGAGCGTTGAGGCCAGCCTGAGCGGCCAGAGGCTGAGAGGTGGCAACGACATTGCGGGCGCACACCGGCGCGCGCTGTGAGGGATAGGGTTGCGAGAAATCGAGCATGACGCGACGC
>JAUIKX010000207.1 GCA_030430515.1 Gammaproteobacteria bacterium
TGTCAACGTCGGCATGGTTTCCGGCCTTCTGCCCGTTGTGGGCGTGCCGTTGCCGCTGATCAGCTACGGAGGGACCTCGGCAATGACGCTGCTTGCCGGGTTTGGGGTCGTCATGAGTGTTTACAAACACCGGGATTGGTAGTGAAGATGATTCGAATGGCCATGGCCGGAATTGGGCTGGCGCTGCTGCACGGGTCGGCGGTTGCGGACTACAGCGCGCGGCCGGCCGTACAGGTTTACATGGACGAGGTGGCTGAGCAGCATGCGTTCAGTCCGGACGAGTTGGCGCGCCTGTTTTCCTCTGCGGAGAAAAAGCAGTCCATCATCGACGCGATTTCACGGCCGGCTGAAAAAACGTGGGCCTGGCACGAGTACAGAGATCTCTTCATTCAGGAAAGCCGCATCGCTGACGGCGTTCGATTCTGGGAAGACAACCTGGAGGCGCTCGAAGCGGCTGAGGCCAAGTTTGGTGTTCCGCCGGAAATTGTCGTCGCCATCATCGGCGTCGAGACCCGATACGGTCGTATCGTCGGCCGGTACCGCGTGCTCGACGCCCTCGCCACTCTGGCTTTCGACTACCCGCCGCGTGCAGAGTTTTTCAGAAAGGAGCTCACGCAGTTCCTCCTGCTGACCCGGGAAGAAGGCAAAGATCCGCTGGTGCCCGTTGGCTCCTATGCCGGCGCCATGGGATACGGGCAGTTCATTCCATCGAGCTTCCGTCGATATGCCGTGGACTTCGATGGCGATGGGGTCAGAGACATCTGGGAGAACCGCACCGATGCCATCGGCAGCGTCGCCAACTACTTCGCCGAGCACGGCTGGCAGGGTGCGGGGCCAGTCATCCTCCCGGCTGCACAGGTCAGTGCTGAACTGGATGCGCTGGCGAATGAGAGCCTGGCGCTGACCCATGAATTGGCCGCGCTGCGGTCCCGGGGGCTCAAGGTCGATACGACGCTGCCGGGCGATACGAAGGTCGCACTTTTTCGCTTTGAAGGCGCCGACGGGCCGCTCCATTATCTCGGGTTCAACGATTTCTACGTGATCACCCGGTACAACCACAGCCGCCTCTACGCCCTGGCGGTGTATGAGTTGAGCCAGGCCATTCGAGCGAGGAAGGTAGCTGAGTGATGTTTTTAGCGCGCATCTTCGCGGCCTTGATGACACTTGTGCTGGCAGGTTGCCTCGGCGGCCCGACTTACAGGCCCGCACCTGACGGGCCGCCGGTGCATGTCCCAGCCAACCTGGAACACCTGCCGGATCCAGTACCCCGGGTGGAGCCGAAAAGCGCGCGGGGCAACCCGAGATCCTACACCGTACATGGTCGAACTTATTTCGTCATGCCTGAGGCCGAGGGTTACGCCGAGACAGGCAATGCCTCTTGGTATGGCCGTAAGTTCCACGGGCGGGCGACCTCGTCAGGCGAGCCTTTCGATATGCTTAAGCTCACCGCCGCTCATCGCAGCCTGCCTATCCCGTCGTATGTACGGGTGACGAATCTGACGAATGGGCGTAAGACGGTAGTGCGGGTAAACGACCGGGGCCCTTTCCACCCGGATCGGATTATCGATCTTTCTTACGCTGCTGCGGTGAAGCTTGGTTTTCACAATCACGGCACTGCCCGGGTTCACGTCGAGGTGATTGGCGACGAGAAGGAGTACATGCTTCAAGCTGGGGCTTTCTCGGAGCTTGCTGGCGCCGATCGCCTGGTTGCGCAGCTGGGACGCCTTACGGATCTTCCGGCGTTTGTGGTGCGGCTTCCCGAGGATACGCTCTACCGTGTGCGCATCGGCCCGGTGCGCGGAAAATCTGAAGCGGACCGCTTGCAGGAGGTTTTCCTGTCGAACAATCTGGGCAAACCGATACTCATCGAGCGCTGACCGGCTAACCGCTCTCTGGTCCTGATACAATCTTCTTTCCATCTTTCTGCAAGTGCTTATGTCGAGACTGTTACTGCTCATCGCCCTCGTTTGCCACTCAGCGGCAGCCTCTGGCGCGGGGCCGGTGATTCCGCCGCCGCCGAACGTGGCAGCGTCCTCCTATCTGCTGCTCGAGGCGGACACAGACAAAGTGCTGGTCGAGCACAATGTGAATGAAGCGCTTCCACCGGCCAGCCTGACCAAAGTCATGACCACCTATGTGGCCGGTGAAGAGCTTGCGGCGGGGCGCATCACTTTGGATGACATGGTGCCTATCAGCGTCAAAGCCTGGCGCATGGGCGGCTCTAAGATGTTCATCCGCGAAGGTACCGAGGTCCGGCTGGAAGACCTGCTGCGCGGTGTCATCATCCAATCCGGCAACGATGCCAGCGTCGCCGTCGCCGAGCACATAGCCGGTAGCGAAGATGCTTTTGCCGACATGATGAACCACCATGCCGCAGAGCTTGGTATGGTCAATACGCTGTTCAGAAATGCCACAGGGTGGCCGGCAGAAGGCCATGTGACCTCTGCCTGGGATCTGGCGCTTCTGACCAAAGCGCTGATCAACCGGCATCCCGACATGTACTCGATCTATGCCGAGCGCACCTTCAAATATGGAGACATCGAGCAGAACAACCGCAACCGCCTGCTTTGGCGCGATCAAACGGTTGACGGCGTCAAGACCGGCCACACGGAGGAGGCGGGTTATTGTCTGGTTTCCAGCGCCGAACGGGACGGCATGCGCTTGATCAGCGTGGTGATGGGTACAGACAGCGATGAAGCGCGTATGCGTGAGAGCCAGAAGCTGCTGTCCTACGGCTTCCGTTACTTTGAAACCCGACAGCTCTATGAGGCGCATGTGCCGCTGAAGCAGGCTGAAATTTTCTACGGTGAAAACTCCGAAATGAAGCTGGGCCTTCGCGAGGCGGCGGTGCTGACTTTCCCCCGAGGGCACTACGATGATCTTGAAGCGGAGCTTGAAACGCCTCGCATCATCGAGGCGCCACTGTCCAAGGGCGACGAGGTGGGTGAACTTGTGCTGCGTCTCGATGGCGAAACACTCTACCGGGCGCCGTTGGTCGCGTTGGAAGACGAGCCAGAAAGTGGTTTCCTGTCGCGCTTTGGCGACTTCGTCTATCTGTTTTTCCGGGAGCTTCTGGAGTGATCGACCCCGACGACATCACCATAAAATTTCCCTGTGCCTATCCGATCAAGGTCATCGGAGAGCGGTCGGAGACTTTCGTGCGGGATGTTGTTGCGGTGGTGCGCGAACACGATGATACGGTGACGCCGGACTCTGTTTCGTTGCGTAAGTCGAAGCATGGTCGGTACGAAAGCGTGCGGATTACCATTACCGCCACTGGTGAAGATCAGCTGAAAAGCATGCACCAGGCGCTGATGCTGCTGCATGAAGTGAAGATGGTGCTCTGATGGAATCCGTTGTTCATTTCAAAGACCTCGGACTCACCGACTACGAACCGATCTATCGGGCCATGCAGCGGTTCACCGAAGAGCGGGACGAAAATACCGCCGACGAGCTCTGGTTTACCGAGCACAAACCAGTCTTTACCCAGGGTCAGGCCGGCAAGGCCGAGCACGTGCTGGCGCCTGGCGACATTCCTGTAGTGCAAACCGACCGGGGTGGTCAGGTGACGTATCATGGCCCCGGGCAGATCACCGGCTACCTGTTGTTCGACATCGAGCGGCTTGGCATCAACGTTCGGGAGCTTGTTTCGGGCATCGAGCGCGCCTGCGTGTCGACGCTGGCGCATTACGGCATTCACGGCGAACCGCGCGCAGATGCGCCTGGCGTTTATGTGGGAGGTGCCAAGATTGCCTCTCTTGGCCTGCGTGTGAAGAAAGGAATGAGCTACCACGGCCTCGCGCTCAATGTGGATATGGATCTTCTGCCCTTTCAGATGATCAATCCCTGCGGTTTGACCGGTGTGGCCATGACCCACATGGCTGCGTTTGTGCCTGACGTGCGTCTTTCCGAGGTGCAGGACGTTCTGCGCGAGGCCCTGGCTAGCGAGTATGGCGTGGCCCTGAGCATGTCGGGCAGTCAGGACGTCGGGACAGGCTGAAGCGGCGCCAGTCTGCGTATTTTGCGTCGTAGTACAGAAGCGCGCCGGTCAACGTTTCGCCCACCTCCGTAATGAGCTTGATGGCTTCCATGGCCTGGTGGGTGCCGATGATGCCGACCAGAGGTGCGATCACACCGTTTTCCGCGCAGTTGAGCCCTTCGTCGGTGGCGTCGCTGTATAGGCAGCGGTAACAGGGCGATTGCTCATCGCGGGGGTCGAAGACGCTGAGCTGGCCCTCGAAGCGAATGGCTGCGCCGGAAACCAGTGGGGTCCCGGCCTGAAAGCAGGCGTCATTGATCTGGTAGCGCACCTGAAAATGATCTGTGGCATCCAGCACTACATCAACGCGCTCCGCCAGCTCCCTGAGCTCTTCCGGTTCGAGCTTGCGCTCGATGGTGTGGATATCGATTTCGGGGTTTATGGTGAGCAGGGTATCTCGGGCCGAGGCGGTTTTGCTGCGGCCTATGGCGTCCGTTCGATGCACTACCTGGCGCTGGAGGTTCGAAAGCTCCACCGTGTCATGATCCACCAGCGTCAGCGTGCCGACGCCGGCGGCTGCCAGGTAGAGGCTTGCGGGGGAGCCGAGGCCGCCTATGCCGATGATCGCCACGTGTGCAGCCAGCAATTTCTCCTGCCCCTCGATGTCCACATCGGGCAGCATGATCTGCCGGCTGTAGCGAAGTAGCTGGTCGTCGTTCATTGGCGGAACCCTACTGTGACCCGGTCGAGACCGGCAAGATCTGTATGTGTTGCGACGTGCTCGTATCCGCGTGCGCGCATGAGTGCTGCAGTTGCAGCGCCCTGATCGGCACCGTGCTCGATCAGCAGCGCACGGCGACACAGATCGAATGCCGTATCGATGATCTCGCGTATGTCGTTCAAGCCGTCCGCTCCGCTGGCCAGTGCGCTCAGAGGTTCATGGGACAGTGCCGTCAGAGCTTCATCGCCATCGGCGACGTAGGGTGGGTTGGTGACGATGATGTCGAACGGCTCGATCTGTCCCTCGAGCCAGCGGCGCTGATGGAAATCGATTTCGAGCTGGTGTTGCTCTGCGTTCGCAACGGCGACGCGGAGCGCTTCTTCGGAAACGTCGGTGGCGCAGATTTCGAGGTCCCGGCGGTCGTGGGCCAGAGCAATGGCGATGGCGCCGGACCCGGTGCCGAGGTCGAGCAGCCGGTCTCCCGGCTGAGCGATGCTCAGCGCGAGTTCCACCAGGTGCTCTGTTTCCGGGCGTGGAATCAACACATCGGGAGTGACCCTGAGATCCAGACCCCAGAACTCTTTTTTGCCGCGGACGTATGCCAGCGGCTCGCCGGCGCGAACGCGGTCGGCCGCGGTATTCAACCGATCGAGCTGCGGCAGGTCTATGGTTTTTTCTGGAAACGCGATGACGGTCGCTCTCGACATTTCGAGGGCGTCCATCAGCAGCACTTCCCGCTCCAGCCTCGGCAGATCGGCATGTTTGCCGGACCACTCAGCGATCGTGCTCACGACTCGTCGCCGAGGCCTCTGAGCTGGTCTGCGCGATGCTCCTGTATCAGCGGGTCGATCACCGCGCCGAGCTGGCCCTCCATGACCTCGTCCAGCCGGTACAGGGTCAGGTTGATCCGATGGTCGGTCACCCGGCCCTGGGGAAAGTTGTAGGTGCGTATGCGCTCGGAGCGGTCTCCCGAGCCGACCTGAAGACGGCGGTTCTCAGCCTGTTCGGACTGCTGTTCCGCCTGCGCAGCATCCAGCAGGCGGGCCTGCAGTAGGGACATGGCCCGGGCTTTGTTTTTGTGTTGCGAGCGTTCGTCCTGGCATTCTACGACGATGCCGCTGGGCAGGTGGGTGATGCGGACGGCTGAATCTGTTTTGTTCACGTGCTGGCCGCCAGCGCCGGACGCTCGGTAGGTGTCGATCCGCAGGTCGTTCTTGTCGATGTCCACGTCGTCCACCGCTTCCACCTCCGGCAGCACGGCAACGGTGCAGGCTGAGGTGTGAATGCGCCCCTGAGATTCGGTTTCGGGAACGCGCTGCACGCGATGGGTGCCGGATTCGAACTTCAGCTGGCTGTATACCTCCTTGCCTTCCACGCGCGCGATAATCTCTTTGTAGCCGCCATGCTCGCCGGGGCGCTCGTTGAGCACCTCGATCCGCCAGCCTTTCACCTCTGCGTACTTGCTGTACATGCGGAACAGGTCTCCGGAAAAGATCGCAGCTTCATCGCCGCCGGTGCCGGCGCGAATTTCGAGGAATACGTTCAGACTGTCGTTGGGGTCGCGCGGCAGCATGAGCATCTTGAGGCGCTCGCTTTGGGCTTCTGATTCCTCTGTAAGACGGCTGATGTCTTCCTGGGCGAGCTCGCGCATCTCCGGGTCGTCGTCTTCGGCCAGCGCCCGGGCATCATCCAGCTCTGTGAGCTGTTTCTGGAGCTGCTCGTAGCTCTGCATGACCGGCTCCAGCTCGGCGTGTTCTTTTGACAGAGCCGTGAACTGGTTGCGGTCGCCCACCACATCCGGGTCGGACAGCAGC
>JAUIKX010000208.1 GCA_030430515.1 Gammaproteobacteria bacterium
GCTTGCCGACGTCCAGGTGGGAGGGACCGAGGTCGAGCTGTGAAAGCGCATCGAGAATCGGATAACTCTCGAACTCGCTCAGTTCGTTGAGCGCTACCTGGCGGACGTAACGATGGATTTTCATGAGCTGGGTCACGTTCTGGTTGTACAGAGCGCGTCCAAAACAGTAGGTGACTACATTAGCGCGGTAGAGCCGGCCAATGATCGGAATCATCGCCTCGGCGAGGGCTTCACGTTCTTTCCAATCGGGGAAATAGTCGTCCAAGCTGGGTAGGGCCACAAGATCGTCCTTTTATGTGCTGATTGCTGTTCTGGCTTCGTGCCGGATGCGGCAAGAGAGCCCGGCCGATGCGCATTATCGGGATTTGCCGCGGGAGCGGCAACACGATCAGCGGAACGATCCCGCATTCTTTTTAAGTAGTTTGTGAGAACCGCCTGCCAATGAGGCAGGCGTCACAGACCGATCACCTAACGGTAGCTTTCGTTGATGCCCGCAAGCGCGTCGCCGCCGGGACAGAGCACGTCGTCCTGCAGCGCGTTCAGCGGTTTCTCAACGGTTCGCAGAATGTCGTGGCAATCCATCGGGTCCTCTTCCATGTAGAGCAGCCCCGTGACCACTTCGCCCTGAGCCTGACGGCTCTGGACGTAGTTCAGCGCTTTCACCCGATCGTGCGGATCGTAATCGTCATCGATCTTGTGCAGCCGCAGCATCGACCCGTCAGGCATCTTCACATCTTCAGTAGTGCCCGGCGCATAGTCCGCGGTGATTTCTTCGCTTTCAGGAATGTAGTCGGCACCAACCACGGGCTGCGTATGGCCGCGCACATACTCATAGCTCTTGGTTGAACCGTTGTGGTTATTGAACGCGACGCAGGGGCTGATGACATCGATGAACGCCATGCCTTTGTGCTTGAGTCCGGCCTGAATCAGCGGCACCAGCTGCTTCTTGTCCCCTGAGAAGCTGCGCGCAACGAAGCTCGCGCCGAGCTGCAACGCCATGCTGACGAGATCGATGGGATCGTAGAGGTTCGGTACGCCGCGCTTGCTGGTGGAGCCCTTGTCGTTTGTTGCCGAGAACTGTCCTTTGGTCAGTCCGTAGGTGCCGTTGTTGTCCACCACATACAACATGTTGATGCGGCGACGCACGATATGGGCGAACTGTCCGAGGCCGATTGACGCCGAATCGCCATCTCCGGACACGCCGATACAGTAGAGCTCACGGTTGGCCAGGTTGGCGCCGGTAGCGACGGATGGCATGCGGCCGTGCACGGAATTGAAGCCATGGGACTTGTTGAGGAAGTAGCTCGGCGTCTTGGACGAGCAGCCGATTCCCGAAAGCTTGGCGAACTGGTGCGGCGGTATGGACAGGTTGGCGCAAGCCTGCACGATGGCCGCGCTCACCGAGTCGTGTCCGCAACCGGCGCACAGCGTGGAAACCGACCCTTCGTAATCCCGTCGGGTCAGGCCGATCTCGTTGACCGGGAGTCTCGGGTGGTGCACCCGTGGCTTGGTGACGAACGTCATGATTTCACCTCCGACAGACGGGGCAGCTTGTTGGCGTTGAAATACTCACTCACCCCGGAACGAATGAACTCAGCGGATAGCGATAGACCCGCGTAATAGCAGAGCGATACGAGCTTGGCCGGGTTGGTATCGAGCTCGTTGGTCAGCAGCATGCGCAGCTGCGCATCGCGGTTCTGTTCCACCACGAAAACCACCTCGTGATCCGCCACGAACTGCTCTACCTCCGCCGTGAACGGGAAAGCGCGAACGCGGCAGGTATCGACCTCAATACCTTCCTCAGCCAGCAGGTCCAGCGCCTCAGGCATGGGTGTGGCAGAAGTACCGAAGTAGATCACGCCGCAACGCTGACCGCTGCTCTGGATCTCGGCTTCAGGCACCAGCGTCTTGGCGGTATCCCACTTTTTCAGCAGCCGCTGCATGTTACGTTCGTACGCTTCAGGAGACTCGGTGTAAGCGGCGTACTCGTCCCGGGACGTGCCACGGGTAAAGAAAGAACCTTTCTCGGGGTGGGTGCCGGGCAACGTTCGGTAGCCGATGCCATCGCCATCGACGTCCAGGTAGCGGCCAAAGCGCTCCATGCCATCGAGGTCTTCGGCGGTCAGCACCTTGCCGCGGTCGTACCTACGCGCATCGTCCCACGCGAAAGGTTCAGACAGATTGTCGTTCATGCCGAGCTCCAGGTCGGACACGACGATCACCGGCGTCTGCAGACGGTCCGCCAGATCAAAAGAATCTGCGGCAAAATCGAAGCATTCTTTCGGCGTGGACGGCAGCAGCAGCACATGCTTGGTGTCGCCGTGAGAAGCGTAGGCAGCCGCCATCAGATCGCTTTGCTGCGTACGCGTGGGCATGCCGGTGCTCGGCCCTGCGCGCTGCACATCGAACAGCACCGCTGGAATCTCGGCAAAGTAAGCAAGCCCGAGGAATTCACTCATCAGCGAGACGCCGGGACCGCTCGTAGCGGTGAATGAACGGGCGCCGTTCCAGCCGGCACCGATGACGATACCAATGGCTGAAAGCTCGTCTTCCGCCTGCACGATGGCGAAATTGGATTCGCCGGTGTCCGGGTCTTTGCGAAGCTGATTGGCATAGCGCTCGAAGCCCTCCGCCAGCGACGTGGACGGGGTGATCGGATACCAGGCGCAAACCGTGGCACCACCGTAAACCGCACCAAGCCCGGAAGCAGTGTTGCCGTCGATCATGATTCGGTCGCCGACCTTGTCGGTGCGGCGCACCTGAAGCGGCAGCGGGCACTCGAGATAGTCCCTCGCATACGCCCGGCCCACTTCGAGGGCGCGGATGTTCGGCGCGATGAGATCGTCTTTGCCTTTGTACTGTTTGGACACCATGCCCGTAATCACCTCGAACTCGATGTTCAGAAGCGCTGAGAGCACGCCGAGATAGCAGATGTTTTTGAACAGACTGCGCTGCTTGGGATCCGTGAACTCGCCGAGCATCAGCGTTGCGAGGGGCACACCGATCTCGTTGATGTCCGTGCGGCGCAGGTTTTTCGGCAACGGCTTCGAGTTGTCGTAAAACAGGTAGCCCCCCGGGGACACCGATGCCACGTCTTCCTCGAAGGTCTCTGCATTCATGGCCACCATGATGTCGACACCTTCACGCCGGCCGAGGTAACCCTTCTCACTCACCCGCACTTCGAACCAGGTCGGCAACCCCTGAATGTTCGACGGAAAAATGTTCCGCGTGCCAACCGGTATGCCCATGCGGAACAGGGCTTTGGCAAACATGCCGTTAGCGCTGGCAGAGCCAGAGCCGTTGACGTTGGCGAAACGGATGACGAAATCGTTGTATTGCACAGTCATATTGAAGTTCGTTCAGTTTATCCGGCGGAGTAGCTGCCGAGCTGCGGCACGTGGACGACACTGCGCTGCATGTCCCAGGCATTGGTGGGGCAACGCTCGGCGCACAGGCCGCAGTGCAGGCAGACATCTTCGTCTTTCACCATGACGCGACCGGTCTTGAGATCTTCGGAAACGTAGAGGTCCTGCTCTTTATTGCTGGCAGGAGCCGTCAGCAGGTTGCGCAGCACGTCTTCTTCGGCGTTCTCTGTGAAGGAAATGCAGTCCATCGGACAGATGTCCACACAGGCATCGCACTCGATGCACAGCTTCTCGCTGAACACCGTCTGCACGTCGCAGTTGAGGCACCGCTGAGCCTCTTTGGCGCCGAGTGCACGGTCGAAGCCGAGCTCCACCTCCAGCTTGACGTCGCTGAGCGCTTTCGCCGGGTCGGCGTGCGGCACCAGATGTCGCGCCGACGGGTCGTGATTGCTGTCGTAGGCCCACTCGTGCACGCCCATTTTGGTGCTCAGCAGGTTCACCCCTTCGGGCGGCCGGTCTGCTTTCAGGTCTTTGCCCTGGCAGAACAGATGGATGGAAATGGCCGCCTTGTGTGCGTGCGCCGAGGCCCAGATGATGTTTTCAGGCCCGAACGCAGAATCACCGCCGAAGAAGACTTTTGGATTGTCCGACTGCAGCGTCTCTTCATCGAGCACCGGGCAGTCCCACTTATCGAACTCGATACCCACATCCCGCTCGATCCAGGGACAGTGATTGTCCTGGCCGATCGCCATGAGCACGTGGTCGCACTCCATGAACACTTCTTCGCCGGTCGGCTCGTAGGTATAGCGACCGTCATCGCCCTTGATGGCTTCGACCTTGTCGAACAGTACGCCCTTGAGCTTGCCGTTTTCGTGCACGTAGGCCTTGGGCGGATGGTTGTTGATGATCGGGATGCCTTCATTCATGGCATCCTCTTTCTCCCAGTCGGAAGCTTTCATCACGTCGAAGGCGCTGCGGACCACCACGCTCACCGACTCGGCACCCAGCCGCAACGCCGTGCGGCAGCAATCCATGGCCGTGTTGCCGCCGCCCATGACGATCACTTTGCCTTCAATCGAGTCGATGTGGCCGAACGCAACGCTTGCCAGCCACTCGATACCGATGTGGATATGCGGCCCTACTTCAGCACGGCCCGGCAGCTCCAGGTCGCGCCCTTTCGGCGCTCCGGTGCCCACGAAGTAAGCATCGTAGTTCTTGTCCAGCATTTCTTTCATGCTGGTCACCTCATGATTGAAGTGGGCGTTCACACCCATATCGAGGATGAGGTTCACCTCTTCATCCAGCACTTCTTCGGGCAGACGAAAGGCCGGGATCTGGCTGCGCATCATGCCGCCGCCGGCAGGATCCTTGTCGAACAGATCGATTTCGTAACCCAGCGGCAGGAGGTCGCGAGCCACCGCAAGAGATGCGGGCCCACCGCCGATCAAAGCAATTTTTCTGCCGTTTTTCTGGGCCGGAACCTTCGGAAGATACGCGGCAATGTCGCCTTTGTTATCTGCCGCCACACGTTTCAGTCGGCAGATGGCCACAGGATTCTCTTCCGTGCGCACCCGTCGGCACGCGGGTTCGCAGGGCCGGTCGCAGGTACGTCCGAGCACCCCGGGAAACACATTGGAATCCCAGTTGAGCATGTAGGCTTCGGTATAGCGCTCCTGGGCGATGAGTCGAATGTACTCCGGCACCGGCGTATGCGCCGGGCACGCCCACTGACAATCCACTACCTTATGAAAGTAGTTCGGGTCGAAAATATTCGTTGGCTTCATCTTTCCCTATCAACACACTGCAAGAACAACACACTGCAAACACACCGGCTGGCGATGCCGATCAGCAACCGCAGTCGGAAAAATCGAGCCGCAGAATGCCACGGACGATAACCGACCAAATTGCTCGGTTACTTTAACGTGACAATGTCAGTAGGTGCTACCTCTCCAGCGCGGATTTTCACGCACTTTCAGCGAAAAAGAGAAAAAAGTTGTACGGGCTTCGCAGAGCGGTTCCGACAGGTAGAATACGCGCCCTCATGAGCACCCATACGACACAACCCTATATCGGTGAAATTCCGAGGGCCGGAGAACGCCGCATCTGGACAGGGCTGACCGAGCTTGCGGCTGCGCGAGCACTGGCCAACCTCGCCCAGACACGCCATTCAGAGGGCGACGGGCTGGTACTGGCAGTGGCCCACAGCTCCGCCAGCGCCCGCCGTCTGAGGCACCAGGTCGAACTTTTCGGCGGCGGACGCTTCCCCCTGTTGTCACTGCCCGACTGGGAAACGCTGCCCTACGACCCGTTTTCTCCCCATGAAGACATCGTCTCGGAGCGCCTGCGCACGCTGCATGCGCTGCCCGGCACCACAAGCGGCCTGCTGGTCGTACCCGTGCAGACACTCCTGCAGCGCCTGCCGCCCAGGGATTTCGTGGGCGGCCAGAGCCTGTCGCTCGCCGTTGGCGCGCGGTTCGATCCCCATGCCCAGCGGCTGCTGCTCGAAGCCGCGGGCTACCGCGTGGCCGACGTGGTCAACACACGGGGAGAATATGCCCTCAGGGGTTCGCTGATGGATATCTTCCCGGCAGGCCTCGATTACCCGGTTCGAATCGATCTGTTCGACGATGAGATCGAATCCCTGCGCTATTTCGACCCCGAAACCCAGCGCACGGTAGAAGCCTTCGAAACACTCGAACTGCTGCCCGCCAAGGAGTACCCCTTCGACAGCGCGAGCGTCAGCCGCTTTCGCGACCGCTGGCACAACACGTTCGACGTGGATGTCCGGCGCTGCAGTGTGTATCAGGATGTGAGCCACGGCATTCCGCCTGCCGGGGTGGAGTACTACCTGCCCTTCTTCTTCCCTGAGATGGCCACACTGTTCGACTACCTCCCTGACGACACCATCGTCGTACAGGACGAGAAGGCCGAAACTGCGATCGCGAGCTTCCTCACCGATGTACAGGGACGCTATGAGAATCTCCGCCACGACATCGAGCGGCCGATACTGCCGCCCGAGCGGCTTTACCTGTCGGAGAACGAGTGGTTCACGCAGCGTAAGTCCCGACCGAGCATACGCTGGCAGTGGCCTGCCGACGACGCAGGTCATGGCTGCACATTCAAAAGCGCCGAACCGCCCGACGTACG
>JAUIKX010000209.1 GCA_030430515.1 Gammaproteobacteria bacterium
CCCCGCCGCACCCGACAGAACAATCGCTGTCAGCTCCAGAGCACTGTGGCCCGCAACAAACGACAGAAACGTTTTCTCGTAACCGACGCCGACCAGATGCGCTGTCGCGGCACCAATCTGCAGACCGTTGAACAGCAGGACAAACGCAGCGATCAAGCCGAAAACCACCCCACCTGCAAAGGCCTGGAAGCCTATGGAAATGTTGTTCCAGATATAAAAGCCGAACATGGCGAAGTCGGAATCGGCGTTGCGTTCAGGACCAAGGACTCGTGCAGCCGGGTCGTACATGGCTTCGAACTCGTAGACCTGCTCTGGAGACATGACGCTGTAGATGTAATCAGGCGAAGAGGCAATCAGCAGCCAGATACCCGCAAACGGCAGAAGGAAGAGCAGCGAAGCCACGGAAACACATCGCCACTCCTGACGCACCCGCCAGGCAAACCCTCCAGCAATGAATCGCAGCGAATTACGAAGGAAGCTCGACCGGTACACATAAACGACATTGTGTCCGCGCACGACGAGGTCATTGAGCCGTATCAGAAGCGAACGGCTGTAGCTCCGGGACTGAGCCAGGTTCAGGTCGCGTGCCAGCTGATCGTACTCCCTGACAAAAGCGCGCGCGTCTTTTGACCCACCCAACCGATAGCCCCTGGTAACGCTATCCAGCCGCGCTTCAAACCGGTTCCAGAGATCCTGACGCTCGCGCTCAAAGGCCTGCTGCTTCATTCGCCTCTCAATCCGAACGCAATCCGTTCGACCGTGCGCCGCGCTTCCCCCGGCGCGCAGCCCAGCGGCTCGGCCAGTATCGAAGCGAGCTCTTCCGCTCGATCATCGGTCAGCGAAGATGATCGTTCCAGGTAGTCTACGAACGCGCTCTTCTCTGCAGGACTCATGGCAAATGGCGTCGTCTGCGAAGCCTGCTCCTGATCCATCTGGCGGCCTTGAAGCGTTTCCGGCGACACGTGCACCACCAGAGTACCAGCCGCCAGGTCACCCAGCCGCTGAAAGCGCCTGGTGATGAGCATGCTGACAATTGCACCCACATACATCGACGGCAGCAGATCGACTGCAAGAAGCAGGTTGCGCACGACCGATGCAGGAAGTCGCACCGGCGTGCCATCGTCGTGCACCACGCGCAGATTCTGATTGCGCTTTCCGGGTGTCACACCATTGTTGAGCACCTCGAAAGCCACACCGTAAAGCCAGTATGTGACAAATAGCACCACCAGGAACAAACCCATACCGAAAGCCCCAGCCACGCCAAAAACGATGCTGGCAACTGCAACGATACCCCAGCGTATGAGTTCATCGATCATGAAAGCGACCGAACGGCTGAGAAGGCCCGCGGGATGCAGCTCGATAGAGGTGCCTTCCGGTGTCTCCAGGTGAATGGATGTATCAAGGCGTGGAAGAGACATCTTCAGAATTGTGCTGGCTGATCGCCTCGATCACAAGGCTGCGTAACGACGTCAGATTCAGGCAAGCGGTCAGACCTGTTGCCGCGCGGCAAGCGCCGCACGCACTTCCGCATGCCGCGTTTCGGTAATCGGATAGGCCCAGGCTACCGCTGCCGCGGAGAAGAAAAACAACGAGGGGGACGTGGAAAATAGAAAGCGCAACCCGAAAAGCTCCCCATCGCCGTTTTCTGAAGCGTTCACCGCGTCGAAGCCGATGAGGCTCAGCATCCACATGGCGAGGGCCCCACCCAGCGCCGCGGCGCCTTTCATCGCGAAAGACCACGAAGCGAAGAACTGAGCCGCCCGGTTCTCACCGCACTCGAGCTGATCGACATCGATGACGTCTGCTTTCATCGAGTTGGGAAGGGCCTGCGAAAAACCGCCTGCAGAAATGCCTGTAACGATCGTCACGGGCAGCATCCACCAGAAGCCGCCCTCGCCAAGCAGCATATAAAACGGATGGGCGCAGCCGATCATGATCAGCGAAACCAGATACGCACGGTGTTTTCCGACCTGGCTGGCAAAGCGCACCCAGAACGGCACCGAAACCAGATTGGCGATGTAGAAAAACGTCAGCATGTAGATTTCTTTGCCCTGCGCCCCCAGAACGAACGCAATGAAGAAGGCGTACAGCGGTGTGGTGATGTTGAGCCCGACGTTGGCAATTGTGAATGCACCGATCAGCCTCACAAATGCGGCGTTGCGCCACATGATTCTGAGCCCTTCCAAAATCGGCACTCTCGACTCCACAGGATGTCGCGACTGCGGCGTCTTCCAGACCGTCAGAGCAACGCACACGGGCATGACGAGCAGCATGGTGGAACCAACGAGCCCGAGCACCACATCTGTGCCTTCCATGAGGAAAACGATGCCTGCGATCGCCGGAATGAGCTGCGCCGCCAGCTGCCCTACCACACCTGCCTGAGCACGCCAGCCGGTTATTCTGGAACGTTCGTGGTAATCATCAGACAGCTCCGCGCCCCATGCGTAGTAAGGAATGAGCATCATCGTGGTGCCTACCGACAGCATCAGCATCCAGGCGAACAGGTGCCCACCACCAGCACCTTCCGGCGGAAAAAAAAGTTGATACACCGACAGCATCAGGATCGGTGCAGAAAGCACCACCCAGGGTTTTCTGTTGCCCCATCGCGTGCTCGTACGATCGCTGATGAAGCCCATCAGCGGATCCGTGATGAGATCGATGATGCGCTGCACGAAGAGGATGGTGCCGATCAGTTCCAGAGGAACGGCCAGGTCGCTGGCGTAGAATCTGGGGATGAAAACAACCACCGGAAAGATGGACATCATCACCGGCATATCGACCAGGCTGTAGTAGAACAGCGTAGAGTTCTTCAGCTTGCGCAATCGTTCATCACTCTCCCCGAGTGACCCGAGTCTGCGTCATTCTCGTACTCAGAGCAAAGCCGCCTTTTCGGCAAAGCAAAAAAAACGGGCTCTATCCTTAGAGCCCGCTTTCTGCACAGTCCCTGTGCGCGTTTCTAAAGCAGAACTGCTTCAGCGGGTACCGTACACCACCATGGTCTTGCCCTTGACCGAAACCAGTCCCTGGTCCACCAGCGTCTTCAGCACCCGACCGACCATTTCCCGGGAGCAGCCGACAATACGGCCGATTTCCTGACGGGTAATCTTGATCTGCATGCCATCAGGGTGGGTCATGGCATCAGGTTGCTTGGTCAGCTCGAGGAGCGTGCGCGCAACGCGGCCGGTTACATCCAGAAACGCCAGGTCGCTCACCTTCTGCGTGGTGCGCGATAGCCGGTCTGCCATCTGACGCCCAACCGCATAGAGCAGCTGCGTGTGCTTCTCGGCCAGCTCTTTGAACTTGCCGTAGCTCAGCTCTGCCACTTCACACTCGGTTTTGGCTTTTACCCAGGCCGAACGCGGTGCATCTTCCATGAACAGCGGCATGTCGCCGAAGAAGTCGCCCTTGTTCAGATAGGAAACGATAATCTCGCGGCCTGATTCGTCCTCGACGAGTACAGTAACCGAGCCCTTGAGAATGTAGTAAATCGAGTCGCTCTTGTCGCCGGCATAGATCAGCGTACTCTTTGCCGGATACTTGCGGCGATGAGCCGCGGCCAGAAACGCATCGAGATGCGAGTTCTCTTGTCCACTCGGCTGTTGGAAGCCTCGTGCGGTTAGGGGCCGTTTAGAACCGAAGCCACCCTGATTGTTCTTAGCTGCAAGCATTTCCGCTCCTTCGTAACACCTTGCTTGAAATGAATAGTGGCAGCTCTATGTGAACCATTTCGAGACCTGGTCGACAAACGGTGCTTTTTCACAGTCTGAACGGTCGCCCGTCACGCCTTTTTCCGTAAAAATGTCACGACATTGAGCATCCATGGGGATAATTTTAGAAGATGCACGCAGAAATACAGTGGCAGGACAAAGTCCATTTCGTTGGCAAAGCTGACTCCGGGCACGCGGTGCCAATGGATGGGCCTCCCGATATGGGCGGGGAAAATCGGGGTTCCAGACCCATGGAACTGCTTCTCATCGGCCTGGGCGGATGTTCGTCTTTCGACGTGGTCAATATTCTGGCGAAATCCAGACAGGATATAACCGACTGTATGACGGTAATCGACGCCAAACGCGCTGACTCGATTCCCCAGGTTTTCGAGAAGATCCACCTGAACTTCATCGTATCGGGCAAGAACCTCGATCCGAAAAAGGTGGAGCGTGCGGTGCAGCTGTCTGCAGAAAAATACTGCAGCGCATCGATCATGCTTGGAAATGCCGGCGTCGAGATCACCCATGGTTTCGAGGTACACGAGGCCTCCGCATGAGCCTGCCTAAACATGGCGGGCTTCGTCACGTCGCTCTGTACGTAAACGACCTGGAAGCATCCGTGCGCTTCTACGTCGATCTGCTTGGTTACGAGATCGAGTGGCAACCCGACCCTGACAACTACTACCTGTGCAGCGGCACCGACAACCTGGCCCTCCATCGCGCAGGAGAGGGGCAGGGTGGCGCGGGCCGGCTCGACCACATCGGCATCGTTCTGAAACAGGCTGAAGACGTGGATACCTGGCACGGCCACCTGGTGGAAAACGGCGTGCAGATCGTCAACCCACCGAAGACCCACAGGGACGGTGCCCGATCGTTTTACTGCAGGGACCCTGATGGCACGGTCGTGCAGTTCATACACCACCCACCCATCGCTGGTTTCTAAATGCGATAGGTGGTTTCGGTCATCAGGCGGGACACAAGACGCATCGCCCGCTTTACAGGCAAAGGAAACTCATCCCCCCCGGCAGCGATCGCATTTGCGCCGTGCCGTTCCTCCTCTTCCCGCATCGTCGCTACGATGGCGCGGCTTCGCTGATCCTCTTCGGGCAGGCGCTCGAGGTGATCTTCGAGATGCGCCGAAACCTGATGCTCGGTCGCCTCGACAAACCCCAGGCTGACGCGGTCGCCAATGAGGCCGGTAACCGCCCCGAGGGTGTAGCTCGCGCCGTAAAACAGCGGATTGAGCAAACTGGGCCGTGAGTCCAGTTCGCCAAGGCGTTCTTCGCACCAGACGAGGTGATCGGCTTCCTCCTCTGCCGCTTCGATGAGCATCTGTCGAGTGTCGTCGCTGCGCGCCGTCAGCGCCTGCCCCTCGTAAAGCGCCTGAGCACAGATTTCTCCCGTGTGGTTTACACGCATCAGTCCAGCCGCATGCGCGCGTTCGCGCTCTGACATCGGAGCTTCCTCCAGTCGTTCAGCGGGCGTCGAGCGGTGCGCCACCTGCTGGCCCGTCAATGTGCGCAGCGCTTTGTCGAAGCGGCCGATCAGGTCGTCGGTAATGGACATATCGAGATGCGTTCCACAGGAGCGTTATCAGGGCCGATGATAACATCTACCCGGCGATTTCAAGGAGCGAGAGCTGTGGGCGACACAAAGGACCTCAGTGTCATTCTGGATGCGAAAATTCCCATCGTCGTGGTCGAATCCCCAGATGAACGCAGGGTGCTCGCGCTGCTTCTGCGTTTCGCTACGCAGCGCCGCCTGGCCTACTTCGAGTGGACCGCGACACGCGGCATGATTCTCGGCGGCATTGAGGGTGCAGCACACAAACCAGGACGACATACCGAGCCGGTGGAGATACTCGAACACATCGCCACAAATAGAGGGCCAGCTCTGTACGTATTGTGCGACTTCCACCACTACCTCGAGGGTGAGCCGCTGCATATCCGCCACCTGAAAGACATCGCGTTGAACCACGACACGCTCAACAACACCGTGATACTGCTCAGCCACCAGTGCAAAGTGCCACCGGAAATCGGCCGTTTCACGGCGTCGTTCAACCTCCGCCTACCCTCAGACGACGAGCTGATGGGCCTCGTTCGCCGCCAGGCCCAAGCCTGGGCCGAGCAGAACGGGGGTCAGAAAGTCAAAACAGACAGCGAAACGCTCAAGCAGCTCATCGCCAATCTGCGCGGCATTTCCCACTCGGACGCTCAGCTGCTCATACGTCACGCCGTACAGACAGACGGTGCCATCACCGAATCCGACATTCCTGAGATCAATCGCCTGAAATTCGAGCTCCTCGATTCGGAAGGGGTGCTGCACTTCGAGTACGACACGGAACGTTTTTCCAATGTGGCAGGGCTCAACAATCTCAAGAACTGGCTCACGGTGAGAAAAAACGCTTTTCTGGATTCCAGCGAAGACCGTCCCAGGGGCGTCATGCTGCTGGGCGTGCAGGGTGGAGGCAAAAGTCTGGCGGCGAAGGCCGTGGCAGGTTTCTGGGGCTTGCCGCTCCTGCGCCTGGATTTCGGTGCGCTGTACAACAAGTTTTTCGGAGAAACCGAACGCAATTTGCGCAACTCGCTGAAGCAGGCGGAAATGATGGCCCCCTGCGTGCTGTGGATGGACGAAATCGAAAAAGGCCTGGCAACGGGCCAGTCCGACAACGCCACATCCAAGCGCGTGCTCGGCACACTGCTCACATGGATGGCCGAGAGCCGCAAGCCCGTGTTCATCGTTGCGACCTCCAACGACATTTCCGAACTGCCGCCTGAACT
>JAUIKX010000210.1 GCA_030430515.1 Gammaproteobacteria bacterium
GTGCTTTCCTGCAAACCGTCGATTGCGGCGCGTCGTTGCCTGTTAAGCGATGCCAGCTGTTGCTCAGCGGGCCCGGAAGGGTCGAGAAGCGCCACGACTTGCCACGTCGCGATCGCGCCACCGAGATCACCCGCAGACGCTTGCCACTGGGCAAGCGCGACCTGGCGTTCAATCAATGTCTGGCGACCTTTTTCATCCTGCCACAGCGGCGCCACACTGCTGCAGCCCACAACAATCAACAGCATCGGCACAAGCTGTCTCACCGGCCCGCCAAAGGCTGAAGGGTTTCGAGCTTCGCTGCAAAATCAGCCAGGTCATCATGCCCATAAACCATCGTTCGGCGCAGCAGATGGGGATCGTCAAACAGCGCCACGCCACCACGCTGTACGGTGAGCGCCAAGCGGTATCCATGTTTTTCCATCAGCTCCAGCAAAGGACGGGAGACGTCACCGTACGGATACGCCAGATAGACTGGCTTGATGCCCAACCGCCGTCGGATCGTGCGATCGGCTGTCACGACTTCCTGCTCGATGCGTTCGAGATACTTCAGCGCCTGCTCTGCGGGTTGGGGCAAGAGGCTCGTGTGGCTGGTTGCATGCGACTGCACGTCAAACAACGCATTGCGGCTGATATCGCGCAGCTGCGACCAGGTGAGTGCGTGACCGCCACCAATGAACTCAGGGTAGATAAAAAGCGTGGCAGGGAAACCAAAACGCTCAAGCACCGGTAGCGCAACGTCTGCCGCGGAGGCATAACCATCGTCGATCGTGATGACAACAGTGCGGTCGGCAAATAGACCACCCTCTGCCCTGAGCCTGTCGAAAGCCGCCAGACTGATCACATGAAAGTCGTTTTCGGCCAGATAGTTCATCTGCGCTTCAAAGTCGGCGCGCGATACGACCATCGGGTCGCTTGACGCCTGCTCGGAAAACCGGTGATAGCAGAGAATCTGTACTTTGAGTACGCCGTGGGCATGCACGTATGAACGATTCACCGGCCTGATCGGCACCACCACATGGTCACTCCGCACCAGACTGGCATCGACACTCATGCCATTAGCCCGGGCGATCGCCGACGCAAAAGCCGCCTCACCAAGCGTATCGGCGGCGATCTGCCGCAAACCAGTTGGCGCTTCAATGCGCAGCAGCCGGTAATGCTCCGTGCGTGCCAACTCCACCGCATGCTGCGATGTGTGCCCGACGCAACCCGAAAGTGCCAGCAGAAGCAGCACACCAACCGGCAGACGCATCAGCTCTGCTCCGGACGCAAAACAAATGTGTCGTCTGCCGGAGCGTCAACGAGCGCCCGCGTCACCTCGGGCAGCTGCGTCTGCTCCTTCGTCACCTCATCGGTGCTGAGCCGCTGCTGAATGACATCGGCCAGCTGATTGAAGGCATTGTAGAGCTCGCCGACTTCATCTTTGCGCACAGACGAGGGTCGGTGATCGTAGTCACCCTGGGCAAACAGCGCCATCGATCGGGCAAGCGTTCGCAGAGGTCGCGAGAGCACGCCGCCAAGCGCATAAAACATTGCTACGCACGCCGTCAGCGTCACCGCCGCGAGCAACGCCATGAGCCACCAGGTGGTGTGCATGACGGAAAGGTAGCCCGCCTTGCCGAGCCCCAGATGGATGCGCCCGACGCGCGTGTTCTGAAACAGAATATCGGTCTCAAAATCGATCACCGGCGTGCCGTCGGGCAATAGCCGTTCAGTCACCCGCACGCCGCCCACCTCCCCCGGCGCGTCTGCTGTGGCGCCCACGTCGAGGTCAGGATGCGTGGCTGCACGCAGAGTATCTCGATGGTCGTAGATCGCCAGATACTCGAATGTCTCGCGCCGGTCTGCTTCAGCCACGAAGGTCTCGAGTCGCACCCAATCTTCGCCGAGCACCGGAATGGCTGCTTCCGCTGCAACAAAACGGGCAAGCGTGCCGCCAGCATCCTCTACCTGGGAGCGAATCAGCTTCGACTGGTAGGTCACGACGGTCACGATGCAGGCACCCAGCACCAGAGCGATGGCCAGGCCCATTGTGAGCGCCCAGCGTACGCGCAGTGGCACGTATCGGTTGCGGGCGGCATCTTCCTCTCGCTCGATGGCGACGTTGAGCTCTCGTCTGAGCGCTTCAGCCAGCTCACGGCCAGTCTGAAAACGTCGCTCCGGTTTCTTCGACAGCAGCTTGCGCACGATGCGTTGCAATCCCACCGGCACTTCGTGTTCTACATCGCGGAAGGACTGCGGCCGTTCGCGCGCAATCTGAATGAGTAACGAAGTGGTTGTCGGTGCGTTGAATGCCTTGACACCGGTGAGCAGCTCGAATAGCACCACGCCCAGAGAGAAAAGATCCGAGCGCCCGTCCAATGGGCTGCCGAGCGCCTGCTCCGGCGACATGTAACGGGGCGTGCCGATTACGGCACTGTCGCGGGTCATGAGACTCTGCTCGGTCGCCTCCAGCCGGGCGATCCCAAAATCGGCGATCTTGGGTCGCAGCGAGCCGGGCACGAAGAGCACATTGCTGGGTTTAATGTCGCGATGCACCACGTGGTTGCGATGCGCGTAATCGAGTGCTTCGGCGAGGGCGATGGCGATCTCGATGACCTTGCGGTCGCTGAGACGACGTTGGCTTGCCATCAGGTCCTCGAGTGTCGGACCCTCGATGAGCTCCATCGTGAAGTAAGGCCGCCCCTCGAGCCGTCCCACGTCGTGGATCGTGACGATTCCAGGGTGCGTGAGCGCGCCCGCGGCCTTTGCCTCCCGCACGAAGCGCTCCAGGTCATCCTCGTCGTTGAGGGTCTCCTTGAGCACCTTGACCGCAACGATGCGGTCGATGTCGGGATCTCGAGCCTTATAGATGTCGGCCATCGCGCCGCTGCCGACCCGGTCGAGCACCTCGTATCGGCCGATATGTTCCCGCCCGTTCGGCGGCGGAGTGTTCTGCTCCTGCTCTTCCATCTTTGCGCAAGCCCGGTTCAGTCTACCTCACCAGAACTAAGCGCAAACCGGATCGTAACCGGGTCAGATCATGCGCAGCCTGAACTGTCTGAACCTCTGGCGGAGGTGTTGTACTGACCTCACTTGCGGTGCTGAGACGCCGCGTAGGTCTCCTGCGCCAGCCTTTCGGCGTTGGCAGCCGCTTCGGCTTCGTCCCAGAGATGCTCCACCCCTTCACTGTGGCTCTTGCCTGCGACAGTCACCGTCAGGATGTAGGGATGCTCGTGATCACCCGCATCTTCGAACTTCCATTCGTAGTCGATGACGTCGGTCCTTACGAAAGGGAAATCACCCGCGCCGCTGAGTAGAGTTTTCATGCTGGAGCCTCCAATGGTCACTTCAGTAAGAGTAACGCCCGATGATTGGCTAAAACACCAGTAGAAACACGTGTACGGCCGGGTACATTCATCCCGGTAGATGGTCTTCAGCAACTGCGAGGCCTGCTAGACTGCCGTGCAATAAACGTCTCCGAAGAGGACGCCGGCGAACATGCCTTCCGATGTCGACAAACTCCTGAAGAAAAACCGCGAGCTCAACCAGCTCGACATGCAGAAGGTGACCAGCCATGTGCAGCGAGAACAGGACGACTGGGTGCTCAACACGCTGATGCTTGAAGGGTACGACGTGCCGTTTCGCTACAGCAGAAAGAAGCGATACATGAGTCTTGAGGGGGCGCGTGTGAACCTGACCTACTATCCCGTCACTGAAACCGTTTCGGGTATTCCCATGGAAACGATGAAGGTCGTGCGCATACGGCGCTCATAGATTCGGCAACCGGCTGAATTCATCGATCTGACCGAACAGACACAACGCCCAACACGAGTATTACCTGAGGGTGTGATCGCGCACCATGGGGCAAATGATCGCCAACCTGGTACTTCTGGGCGCCGGATGCGTCCTACTTTTTGTCGGCGCGGATCGACTGGTTCGCGGTGCGGTGGTTGTCGGTCATCAACTCAACCTCTCGCCTACTGTATCCGGCCTGATCCTTGTCGCCATCGGCACGAGCCTGCCTGAACTGGCGGTGAGCCTCGATGCAGCCTTTCATGGGCACGGCGCAATGGCCGCCGGCAACGTGGTGGGCTCCAACATCGTCAACATTACGCTTGTTCTGGGCGCGGGTGCAGCTCTGGGCACGCTACCCGCAAACATCGGAACCCGACATGTGGACCTGCCTTTTCTCACCGCGCTGACACTGGCGGCGTGCTGGCTCATCAGCGATGGTCAGGTCACCCGTCTCGAAGGCCTGGCGCTGATCAGCGCGGTGGTCATCGCATTCATCTGGCGGGCGCTACGTACCCGTGCCGACCACAACCCACCAGAACAAACGCGATCGTCAGATCTGAAATACCCGACCGTCAGCATGGCGATGGGCATCATCGCGCTGATTGCGGGTGCAGAAGCCATGGTCACTGCTGCGCTTTCTATCGCGATGGCGTTCGGTTTGTCTGAGAGCACCATTGCACTCACCGTGACGGCACTGGGTACAGGCATACCCGAAATCGCCGCGACGGTCGCCGCCGTGCTCAGCGGTCAGAAGCAACTTGCGTTAGGCAGCGTTGTCGGCACCAACATCGTCAATATGGGTGGTGTTTTAGGCTTGAGCGCAGTGATGACTCCGCTGACAACCTCGGAAATCAGCAGTCTGCCACTGTTTGCACTACCGATGCTGACACTCGCCCTGTGGCTCATGACGGCACGCAACTCATGCGTCTCCAGAATCAGCGGCGTCACTCTGCTCACCTCCTTCGGCGCCTACCAGATTCTGCTGCTCTCCTGATCTGGCGCTCCAACGCGGGTTTATTCTCCGCTTTTTTCGATCTTTGGCAGCCCAAACATCTGATTAACCTGCGATAAATCAGAAGGCAATATAAGGGTCATGACACAAAAGAGCCCGCCAGTGCACGACGAACTCTCTACGAACCACGAAGACAAAACCGTTCGTATTCTCCACATGGCTATACGCCTCTGTGTTCGTGTGCTTTCGGCCCTGATGGTCGTAGTGATTCTCTGGGGTGTGGCAGATGTAGTCTACGTCATCAGCGAGAAGCTCTGGGCTGAGCCCAGGTTCCTAATGACCGTCAACGACATCTTCGACCTGTTCGGCGCGTTTCTCGTTGTGCTCATCGCGATCGAAATTTTCATCAACATCCGCATGTATCTCGGTTCCGACGTTCTGCCCGTGTCACTGGTTATCGCGACCGCACTTATGGCCATCGCGCGGAAGGTTATCGTGCTGGATTTTGAGACAACCGACGCCGACTACATCCTCGCAATCGCCGCAGTGGTGCTCGCCCTGGGCGTGACCCACTGGCTGTTATCCAAGGAAAAGCCTTCGGAAACGGAGAAAAGTCCATTGCTGCCGGAGTGGCGGCAATGAGACTCAGCTCACCAACGAGCGCTGACTGGATTATGGCCCGAAGCACATAGCCGACGAGCTGGCCAACTGCTGGTCTCCCGACAGTCGTACAATCGCGTTCGTATCCTATCGATTAAAGGCATAAGGAGTCTCGATGCAGATTCAGCCCGTAAAAACCGCAGTCGTCGGCTGCGGGGTAATCAGCACGCCCTATCTAAAAACAATGACCGAGAGATTCAAGATTCTGGATGTTGTCGGATGCTGCGATCTCGATCAGGCTAAAGCGGAGCAGGCAGCAGAACAGTTCGGCATCAAAGTGATGACGATGGATGAAATCCTGGCGGACTCATCCATTGAGCTCGTCGTCAACCTGACCACCCCCCGTGCCCACTATCCAGTGATCAAACAACTGCTCGAAGGCGGCAAGCACGTATACACGGAGAAGGTGCTCGCGGTGAAGCTCGAGCATGCGGCCGAACTCGTAGAGATCGCCGAACGCAACAACCTCTATCTGGGTGCAGCGCCCGATACGTTTCTCGGCTCAGCGATCCAAACCGCCCGCTACGCAGTGGACAGTGGCCTGATCGGCGAGGTTTCGTCCTGCTACTGCGCGCTGACAAGAGATGGTGAGATTCTGAACCGCGCTTACCCATTTACTGCACAGGAAGGCGGCGGCCTCGGTTTCGATGTCGGCATCTACTACATCACGGCCCTGCTGAGCATTCTCGGGCCGGTGACCGAGGTACAGGGCGTTGTCAAAACGAGGCGACCGGAACGATCCAGTTTTGCGCTCGAGAACTTCGGCGAGCCGTTTCAGGTACATAGCGAAGACCTGCTGTCCGGCATCCTCCATTTCCAAAGCGGCACTGTAGGCAACGTGCTGTTCGACACCAACTCCATATTCATCCTGCCGGAAAAGCCGGCTCTCGCCCTGTTTGGCACCATGGGCATACTGTACATGGCCGATCCGAACCATTTCGGCGGCGAGGTGCGGGTGATTCTAAAGGGCAATACCGAACCAACCCCTTTGCCGCAAAGCCATGCCTTCGATAAGGAGTGTCGCGGCCTCGGCGTTGCCGAGATGGCCTGGGCCATACGAATGGGC
>JAUIKX010000211.1 GCA_030430515.1 Gammaproteobacteria bacterium
ACACCGAATAGCGCAGACCAACTTCAAGCCCCGTGTGGTGCCGGCGGTGAAAGCGATGTTCGAAGGGACCTCGGTGTTTCGCACCACTGAAGAGCGGGCCATGATGGCGGATGTCGAAAGCTCCGTTAAAGACCGGGAGTTCATGCTGGCGCTGCAGATGAAAGAGCCGGCTACCCACGCGCTGCTGCGCAATACCTGCTCGATTACCCGTCTGGAGGGCAGCAGTAAAATCAACGTGGTGCCGGCGGAGGTCTACGCTGAGCTCGATCGCCGGCTGCTGCCGGATCAGGATCCGCAGGCGTTTCTCGAAGAGCTGAATCTCATAATCAATGACGACAACGTGGAGCTGACCTCCATCATGGGATTCACGCCAGCGGTCAGCCGTACCGATACGGAGGTGTTCAGGGCGCTGGCTCAGGTGACCGAAGCGGCCTATGGTGCGCAGACGGTACCCACGGTCTCCTCCGGGTTCACCGACAGCCATTTCTTCCGCGACCTGGGCATCACGAGCTACGGCTTTTCGCCTTTTCTGTTTTCGCCCGAAGAAATGCGCGGAATTCACGGCAACAACGAACGGGTTTCCGTAAAGAACGTGAAAACCGGTACCGCGATCATGATCGATCTGCTCGAAAAGATTGCCGTGGACTAGAGTGTTTTGCCGCGCGTTATGCGGACAAAAGATTTATTAGCGCTGCCAGCAGAATGATCTGCGGCAGCGTCACCAGCGGTAGAAAAAGCGCGACTTTCCAGGATCCGCTGGCCTCCTTGAGCACCATGACTTCGGTGTAGTCGGTAGCTACTCCGCCCATGAGAAAGGCAAAGGCATTGCCGGGTGCCTGCGCTCGTGTGAGAAGGTCCGCGGCGATCGGTGTCGAACCCTCGGAACACACCTCGATGACGGTTGCGGCGAGGACCGTTGCGCCCAGGCCCAGCAGGGTCGGGCCGAAGAGATCGGCGAACAGCTCCGGTGGAACAAGCGCCCGCACGATTGCCGCAAGCAGCACGCCGAATAGAATCCAGCGCATAACCATCCGTGAGCCCTTCACACCGTCTACGAGCACCTCCCTCAAGTAACCTGGGCTCCATTCGATGGCGCGCCACCCTGCTCGTGCTTCGGCACGAAAATCGAAGTCTTCCGCTGCTGGCGCTGTGTAGGGGTTTTCGGGCAGTACGCCCCGTTGGATCAGAGTCTGAAAGATCAGCCCTGTCAGAAATGCCACCGCCATGGACAGAACGATGAACGCGACGGTCCAGGGCAGACCGACCAGGGCGATGAGTATCAGGGTGAAGGACAGTGAGTTCCATGGGCTAGATACCAGAAATGCCATGACCTGCGCGGTGCTGGCACCCCGTTCGTAGAGCCGTGCACCGACCATCAGCACACCGTGGCTGCAGAGGTCGAGGAGCACGCCGAGCAGCGTTGCGCGCCAGATGCCGACGGCGCCGCGCTCCGTGCCGAGCGCGCTGACCACGAAGTCCCGGGGGATGCGGCCGATGATGGCGATCATCAGCATACCCAGTGCGAGTCCCCACCAGATGGTGTTGATGAGCTCGAAGACTGCGTGCGCCAGATGATGCAGGGCCAGCAGCGGGATGGCGGATGACAGGCCGGTTGCTGCGACTGCATACAGCAGAAGAACGCCTGTCAGCGATCCGCGCAGCAGCCAGTCCGGCTTTCGCCTTGTGACGGCTTCCGCCGCGTTCTCGTTGTCGTCGCAACAGCTCATAGCTACACTATTGGTTGTCTTTTAAATACCCCCTGGGGGTATATTTGTAATGATGCTATGAATATCGATAAGAAGGCAACACTCCGTCGTCTCAGCCGCATCGAAGGCCAGGTGCGGGGAATTGCGCGCATGATCGAAGAGGAGCGCTATTGCATGGATGTGCTGCACCAGATGCAGGCCATCAAATCGGCGCTGGCGAAGGTGGAAGACGGGGTGCTCAAGGACCACGCGCGAACGTGTGTCGAAGCGGCCATAGCCAGCGGGGATGAGGCAGAACAGCGCGAGAAGTTCGATGAGCTCGTCGACCTTTTCGGCCGGGTGAAGCGTTGAGCCGGCGTCAGTCCGACACGCTCAGCTCGGCAAGGCTGATGAGCTGTTTGAGCTGGGCCAGGTAGCGGCTGTAGTCGGCATCGTGTGCGGGGCCACCCATGGCCTCTTTGGTTGCGGCGGCACCGAACAGCGCGCCCAGCACGATTCGTGGCAACTCGCTGTTTGAAGGGCTGTTGTCAGTTCTAAGCACAGCTGCGGCGGTCATCCAGCTGGTGGTGGCTTCGCGGAGCTTCTGCGCCAGCCGTTCCCGGTCTGTTCCGCTGAGACCGTTGCGAAGACGGATGTAAGCCTTGTACTCCCGGGTGTTGAACTGTTCCCAGGCGAAATCCACCAGCGTGGTGAGTGTCCGATCGCTGTCATCGAGGTTGAGCAGCCCTCTGGAAACCGCTTCTTCCATCGCTCGACGGATCTCATCGATGACTTCTTCGAAGAGTTCGATACGGCTTTCGTAATGATGGTGCACGGCGCCCCTGCTGAGGCCGGCGTGCTTTGCCACATCGACGAACGTGGTGCCTGAGACGCCCTGGTGAACGAGCAGGTCGATCGCGGCCTCGACAAGGCGCTGGCGGGTTTGTAACGGCTGGGTTTGTAAAGTGCTCACAACCCGGGCAATTTAAGGAAAACAGCCACACAAAGCCACAATACATCCATGTATGCAGGTCTGAGCATGTATGTATACTTGACGGCTAATACACATCTGCTCCGGGGGCGGAGCGGGTTGCAGACATCTTTGGGGGATTCATGCTCATTCTCACCAGGCGCCCGGGAGAGGCGATCCGGATAGGCGACGACGTCGAGGTTTATGTGGTTGCGGTCAACGGCAACCAGGTGCGTCTGGGTATCAAAGCGCCCAAAAACGTACCGGTTCATCGCGAGGAGATCTACGCAAAGATCGCGGGCAGAGATGAGCCCGTGGCAGTTCGCGCCGACGATCAGTCGGCCTGAATACGCTGGGTACCGAGCTGTGCCTTGAGCGCGGCGCCGCGCCGATCCCCAAGTTCGGAAAGCTGTTCTGCCAGCTGCAGCGCTCTGGTGATTTCGCCGCGATCCCGATGCAGAGTCGCTGCCAGATAAACAAGCTGCGGCTCGTCAGCGAAATCGTTGGCGATACGCGTTTCCAGCGAGCTCAGCGCTTCGGCTGTCCTCCCCTCCGATTGAAGGCTCAGAACATAGGCGTAGTAAATCTCCGCTGAATCAGGTGTCAGTTCGGTGGCCCGTTCGAATGCGCGCAAGGCTTCCGGGTGGCGCGCATGTCGCACCAGCCAAAGCCCCAGCGCGTATTCTGCGTGTGCTGTCGGCACCGGCCCACTGGTCGCTTTCAGCAGATACGCTTCCGCTTCGTCATCGCGCCCGGTCCGCCTCAGCAGATCCGCCAGATTGAGCAGCGCGGGTACGAAATCCGGTTCGATCTTCAGCGCTTGCTTCAACGCCGCTATGCTTTTCCCGTCGCTGCCATCTCTGGCGTACAGTGCCGCCAGATTCACCTGAGCTTCCGGAGTATCGGCGTTACGCATCTGCGTTGCGGCAAACTCCGTGTGCAGGTCGGACGGTAGTTGGATGTCCCCCATCGCGAGCGCCTGCTGCGCCGCCTGGATCCGCACGGCTTTCACCGGGTCTGAGAATGCGTCGTGCAGCGCCCGATGACGCTGTTCATCCGCCAGCCGATTGACGCTGTTCAATGCGCCGAAACGCACGAGCGCATCGCTGGATCCGAGCCCTTCTTCGACGGTTTTCCTGGAAGCCCACGACCGACCCTGGCCGAGGCGCGACATTGCTGTGGCTCGTAGCATTGAGGGGGCCGTAGCAGAACCGGCCAATGCTGACAGTGCTTTTTCGTCGTCGCGCAATAGCGCATGAGCCAGATTTTCTGCTCGGCTGCTGCCGAGCTTTTTCAGAATCACGTCGGTTGCCCAGACGTTGGTCTTATCGGTGTGGCAGCCGGTGCAGGGATTTCTGATGTCTGCTCCCAGGTCGGGTCGGGGCGGACGAAACCCATGGTCGCGTCGATCATCGATGCTCATGTAAGTCTGTTCCTGCATGTGGCAGCTGACGCATTCGGCGGCTGCAGTACCGACCTCGTGGAAGTGGTGGGCGGGGGTGTCGTAGCTCTGCTTTGCCAGCGATGGAAAGTCAGGATTTCCGCCTGGGTTGTGGCACTGGGTGCACAAGCTGTTGCCAGCGAGTTTGAGCGTTGCCGAATGAGGATCGTGGCAGTGACCGCATGTCACGCCTCTGGCGTACATACGGCTGGATGCGAAAGACCCCCACACGTAGACCTCCTCACGGATCTGGCCGTCGGCGGTATACAGAGGTGGCTGCATAAGTGCGGGGCTGTAGTAGTCCAGAAACCGCTCTCCCGGCTGAAAGCCATCGTCGAGTTGGGATCTGCGCGAATGGCAGGGCGCACAGGTATCAACCAGAGCATCACTCGAGGCTGACCAGGGTGCGGGAACTGACTGTGTTGGGTTTTCCGCGTGTGCGGATCCCGGTCCATGGCATGCCTCGCAGCCAACGGTGTCTTCTGCGGCGTTGGTTGCAAAAGCGTCTGCAGCCATGTCGTAACCCTTATGGAGCGCGGTGGCGTGGCAGTCTGCACACATGTGGTTCCAGTTGTGCGCCCGCCCCTCCCAGTGCATGGAATCGCCGGGTTGAGGGGCGTCATGAGCGTACAGGTCGAACCACCGCTGCCCGCCGTCACTCGCGGGTCGACTGTCCCAGGCGATGTTGAACGCCTGCAGACGCCCGCGAGGGGCTTCGATCAGATACTGTTGCAGCGGCATCGCTCCGAAGGTGCGAACGATCTCGTGTTCAGTGTCGTTCTCCTTGAGCCAGTACCGCCCATTGCGTCTGTAGAAAGAAACAGAGCCGAAGGTGGAAGGGAAGGGGGCGAGCACGCTGTCTGACGTTGCCGGTTGCATGGCCAGTGCATGGTGGCTGGTCGTCCATCGTTCGTATTCCGACACGTGGCAGTTGCCGCAGGTGTGGCTGCCGACGTACGACAGCGGAGCATCCGGCTGGGTTTCCATTTCCAGCGCAGGCTCGACCGAGCAGGCCGCGAGCATTGCTGTGAGCAAAAGCGATATGCCGATTACGGCGAATCTGGGACTGTTCACGAAGAGGCGCCTGCCTTATGTTGCGGCTATGGAAATACTCGAATCAGACATCGACTTTACCCCGCTGCACGAGCGCATGGCGAGCTACGTGGACCGGGAATATCTACCCTGTGTCAGTACGCTCATCATGCGCGGCACGGAAGTACTGGACTACTTTCAGTACGGCTACATGGATCTGGAAAGCCGCGAACCGCTCCGTGAGGATGCAATTTTCCGCATGTACTCCAACACCAAGCTGGTGACCTCGGTAGCGCTTATGCAGCTTTGCGAGCAGGACCGCTTCGATCTCGATGACCCGCTGGCCTCAGTACTGCCGGAATTCGCCAACATGCGGGTGCTCCGGCCCGGCGCAAGCCATATCGATGATGCCGAACCATGCGCTGAACCGATTCTCATGCGCCACATCCTGAGCCATACGGCTGGCTTCTCGTATGGCTTCATCGAGCCCGAATCGGTGATTGATCAGGCGTATGGTCAGACGGTGCTGAATCCCTTCGGTGGTGCAGACCCGACGCTCGAGGAGTTGTGCGCGCAGCTTGCACAAATGCCGTTGGCCTTCGTGCCGGGTGAAAGCTGGCGCTACAGCCTGGCCACAGACGTCTGCGCGCGGGTCGTCGAGGTGCTGTCCGGCAAACCGTTCGATGCCTACCTCGAGGAGCACATCTTTGCGCCGCTGGAAATGGTGGATACGGGCTTTCATGTGCCGGCGGAAAAGCAGGGTCGTTTTGTTACCCAGTACGCGCCGATCGATGTGCTCGACCCGACGAAACCCGGGCTGGTGAAGCAGGATGATCCGCGAGAAGGGATTTACACGAAGCCGCGCCGGTTTCTGAGCGGCGGCGGAGGTCTGGTATCGACCGCTGCAGACTACCTGACGTTCATGCGTATGCTCGTATCGGGCGGGATCTGGGACGGGGTGCAGATTCTCCACCCCAATACCATGCGGCAGATGCGCCGGAGCCAGCTCCTGCACGGCGTGAAAGTCTCGTTTCCCATGTGGGATATGCCCGGCACCGAATTCGGGCTTGGCTTTGCGCTCAAAGAACAGTTGAGCAAAGAGGAGCCGGTGCGCGCGCTGCACGAATATCATTGGGGCGGCATAGCCGGCACACATTCCTGGATGGCGCCGGCAGCGGGTATTGCCGGTCTGTGCATGACCCAGTGCCTGCCGAGCTTCTGGCATCCGTTCAGTCATGACTTCAAAGCGATGGCTTACTCGCTTACCGAACGCGCCACCATTCGACCGCCCGGCTGAACATGGAAGCAGCGGTGGTGACCGT
>JAUIKX010000212.1 GCA_030430515.1 Gammaproteobacteria bacterium
CAGCGTTGTCCAGCCATCGGCTACATAACGCTGCCATACGGCGCGGTGCTCATCGAGCATGCGAACCCTGCCATCTTCCAGACGGCAGCCGGTACGATCCATGACATCGTTGAGCGGCTCGAGTTCGGCCCGGGCAAAGCGGTCGGCACCATCGAGCACCGCCGCGCAGACCTCGGGTGAAGCCTCGTTACGTACCTCATCGATACGCCAGGACAGTTCCAGCTGGCGTGCGATGCGAGCAAGCTCTGGTGCGGGTGTGGAGGCGCGCATGAACCTAATCGGTTTCCGCCTGCTCGAGAAGCGTTTCCTGCTGATCGCTGAATGCCTTGAAGTCCTTCTGCCACTCGGAAACCTGCATCACCGGATTTACCTGCACTGCAGTCACTTTGTACTCGGGGCAGTTCGTCGCCCAGTCGGAGTTGTCCGTGGTGATGACGTTGGCGCCGCTTTCCGGATGGTGGAATGTGGTGTACACAACCCCCGGCTGCATGCGTTCGCTGATCTTCGCATGCAGAACGGTGCTTCCCACCCGGCTGCTGATCTCGACGGCATCACCGTCTCTGATACCACGATCCTCGGCATCGACCGCATGGATCTCGAGCACGTCTTCAGCGTGCCAGGCATTGTTCGCAGTACGTCGGGTCTGCGCGCCGACATTGTACTGGCTGAGGATACGACCGGTGGTCATGAGCAACGGGAAACGGCGGTTCACCTTTTCGCTGGTCGGCACAAACTCCGTGATCGCGAAGAGACCTTCGCCGCGGGTGAACGACTCCCGGTGCATGATCGGCGTACCCTGCGGTGCGTCGGCGTTGCACGGCCACTGAATCGAACCTTCCCGCTGAAGGCGCTCCCAGCTGACGCCCGCGAAGGTCGGGGTGAGGAGCGCAATCTCGTCGAGAATCTCCGAAGGGTGCTCGTAGTTCATGGAGTAGCCCAGCGCCTTCGCAAGCGCCATCGTAGCCTGCCATTCCGACTTACCCGACAGGGGAGCCTTGACCTGTCGCACCGGCGAGATCCGGCGCTCTGCGTTTGTGAACGTACCGTCTTTTTCGAGGAACGACGATCCCGGCAGAAACACGTGCGCGTACTTTGCCGTTTCGTTGAGAAACAGATCCTGCACGATGAGGCAGTCGAGACTGCGCAGCGCTTCCTGCACATGCTGAGTATTGGGATCCGACTGCGCGATGTCTTCGCCCTGGCAGTACAGCCCTTTGAACTGACCCGCTACCGCTGCGTCGAGCATGTTGTTGATACGGTAGCCCGGCTCATCCTGAATGGTGACACCCCAGTGCGCCTCGAACGGCGCCCTCACCGATGCATCCGCCACCGACCGATAGCCCGGCAGCTCATGGGGGAACGAGCCCATGTCGCAGGAGCCCTGCACGTTGTTCTGGCCACGCAGCGGGTTCACGCCCACCCCTTCGCGACCGATGTTGCCCGTGACCATCGCCAGATTGGCAATGGCCATCACCGACGTGGAACCCTGGCTGTGCTCGGTGACACCGAGGCCATAGTAGATGGCGCCATTGCCATGGGTGGCGAAAAGCCGCGCGGCAGCACGAATCTCTTCTGCCGGAACGCCGATGGTCTCAGCCATGTTTTCAGGCGAGTGCGCTTTATCGCGGATGAAACTGAGCCACTCTTCGAAAGGCTGCTGTTCGCATCGCGCCTGCACGAACTGCTTGTCCCAGAGATCTTCAGTGACAATGACGTGCGCCAGGGCGTTCAGACAGGCTACATTGGTGCCCGGAAGAAGCGGCAGATGGTGGTCTGCAGCCACGTGAGGCGTACGCACGAGGTCGATCTGCCGCGGGTCGATGACGATGAGCTTCGCCCCTTCGCGCAGGCGCTTCTTGAGGCGGGAGCCGAACACCGGGTGACCGTCGGTGGGGTTGGCGCCGATCACCATGATCACGTCGGCTTTCTCCACCGAGTCAAAGGTCTGAGTGCCAGCCGACTCGCCGAGCGTCACTTTGAGCCCATAGCCAGTCGGCGAGTGGCAAACCCGCGCACAGGTATCGACGTTATTGTTGCCGAACGCCGTCCGCACCAGCTTCTGCACCAGATAGGTTTCTTCGTTGGTACAACGTGAGGAGGTGATCCCACCGACACTGTTGACGCCATGCTCCGCCTGCACCGCCCTGATTCTGGCTGCGGCGAACTCGATGGCTTCATCCCAACTCACCTGCCGCCAGGGCTCGGCGATACTGCTGCGGATCATCGGCGTAGTGACCCGGTCTTCGTGGGTGGCGTAGCCGAACGCAAAGCGACCTTTCACACAGGAATGGCCGCGATTGGCCGCGCCGTCCTTGTACGGCACCATGTTGACCACTTCGTCGCCCTTCATCTGCGCCTCGAACGCACAACCGACACCACAGTAAGCACACGTGGTCACTACGGAATGCTCGGGTTGCCCCTGCTCGATCACAGTTTTCTCGATGAGCGTCGCTGTAGGACAGGCTTGCACGCAGGCTCCGCATGACACGCACTCAGAGTCCATGAACGCTTCGTTCTGTCCAGGAGATACCTTGGACTCGAAGCCGCGACCGTCGATGGTCAGCGCAAAGGTGCCCTGTACTTCCTCACAAGCGCGCACACAGCGGGAGCAGACGATGCATTTCGACGGGTCGAAAGTGAAATATGGGTTCGACGTATCCTTTTGCGCATCGAGATGATTTTCACCTTCATAGCCGTAGCGCACATCACGCAGCCCTACCACACCGGCCATGTCCTGCAGCTCACAGTCACCGTTGCTCGCGCAGGTGAGGCAGTCCAGCGGATGGTCCGAGATATACAGCTCCATGACGTTGCGGCGCAGATCAGCAAGCCGTCCGCTCTGCGTGCGAACCCGGAGACCCGCTTCAGCCGGGGCGGTGCACGATGCCGGATAGCCCTTACGCCCTTCGATCTCAACGAGACAGAGGCGACAGGAGCCGAATGCGTTCAGGCTATCCGTCGCACAGAGCTTGGGGATGTTGATACCCGCAAGCGCGGCGGCGCGAAGGATGGATGTGCCTTCAGGGACAGTGACCGCCACACCATCGATATCCAACGTTACGGCATCGGGTTCCCGAGCCTCCGTGCTGTACTCGGAAAAGGGTGCAGGCGTGCCCAGATCTCTTGTCGGATCGAATTGGCTGACCATACTCATAAGCTGTCCTTCCTCACCGTTCAGTGAAGTCTTCAGGGAAATGTTCGATGGCGCTGCGCACCGGGAATGGCGTCATGCCACCCATCGCACATAGAGACCCGTCGACCATTGTGTCGCACAGGTCTTTGAGAACAATCAGATTTTCCTCGCGGCGCTGTCCTTGGCGGATGCGGTCGATCACTTCCACGCCTCGCACAGAGCCGATACGACATGGTGTGCACTTGCCGCAGGACTCCTCCGCACAGAACTCGAAGGCAAAACGCGCCTGCGCCAGCATGTCCACCGTATCGTCGAACGCCACCACGCCGCCGTGGCCGAGCACGGCGCCCAGCTCAGCAAACGCTTCGTAATCGAGCGGTGTGTCCCACTGGCTTGCCGGCAGATAAGCACCGAGCGGGCCGCCGACCTGAACCGATCGCAGGGGCCGCCCGGTGCGGGAGCCTCCGCCAAAATCTTCCAGAAGCGATCGGAGCCTCGCGCCGAACGGAAGCTCGACGAGGCCCGCGGTTTTCAGGTTACCCGCCAACTGGAACGGCAGCGTTCCCCGCGAGCGGGCAACGCCGAAGGCCTCATACGCTGCGCTTCCCTCTGCGAGGACGAATGGCACGCTTGCGAAGGTCAGCACGTTATTCACCACCGTCGGCTGCCCGAAAAGGCCCTCGATGGCCGGCAGAGGCGGCTTGGCCCGTACCATACCCCGCTTACCTTCGAGGCTTTCGAGAAGCGCCGTTTCTTCGCCGCACACATAGGAGCCCGCGCCGAGCCGAACCTCCAGCTCGAAGTGATCTCCGAGATAACCGGCCTCACGCGCCAGACGGATGGCTTCGCCGAGCACCCACTCCGCCTGACGGTACTCTTCGCGCAGATAGATATAACCTTGGCTGGCACCGACCGCGAGTCCGGCGATGGCCATGCCCTCGATGAGCGCAAACGGATCACCTTCCATGAGCATCCGGTCTGCATAGGTACCGGAGTCACCCTCGTCGGCATTGCAGACGATGTACTTCTGCCCCGCCTGCGCATCGAGCACCGTCTGCCACTTGATACCCGTGGGGAACGCAGCGCCCCCCCGCCCTCTGAGCCCGGATGCTTTGACCTCATCGACCAGCGTTTGCGCACCGAGCGTTGTGGCTTTCTGAAGACCCGCAAAGCCACCGTGCGCCCGATAGTCATCGATGCTGAGCGGATCAATCACCCCGACGCGGGCAAAGCTCACGCGCGCCTGTTGCGCCAGCCATGGCATCTCTTCCACCGGGCCATGAGCGAGTTCATGGTCGGCACCTTCAAGCATGCCTGCACTCAGCAACGCATCGACATCAGCGGCTCGCACAGGGCCGTAGCCCACCCGACCCGACGACGTTTCGACCTCGACGAAGGGCTCGAGCCAGAACATGCCGCGAGAACCGTTCCGTACGATCTCAACGTCGAGATTACGTGCCGCGCTGGCGGCCTGCAGGGCGCGAGCAACCTGCTCCGCGCCAAGGGAGAGCGCGGTCGTGTCGAGCGGAATGAAGACGCGCGTCATGACAACGATTCCATGAGTTCGTCGAAACGCGCCTCGTCTACGAATCCGAACACGTCACGGTCGATACGGATCGATGGCGAACAGGCGCAGTTTCCCAGACAGTAGACCGGCTCCAGGGTCACCCGACCATCTGCCGAGGTCTCCCCGGTTTTCGTCTCGAGTGCCTGCTGGGCGTGGGCTTCCAGAGCCCGGGCACCCATCGACTGGCAGGACTCGGCACGACAGATCTGCACCACGTACCGGCCCGGCGCCTTGCGCCGGAAGGTGTGGTAGAAACTGACCACGCCGTGTACTTCCGCACGGGACAGGTTCAGTGCGTGAGCAATCTGCACGACCGCTTCGTCAGACACGAAGCCGAACACTTCCTGCAGATCGTGCAGAATGGGCAGCAGCGCCCCGGGCATACCTGCGGAACGTTCGATGACCTCCGCTACGGTTGGCTCCTGTTCAACGTTCATCGCTAACCTTCGAGCTGTTGCTCGAGATCATAGAGTACCTTGTAGCACGGCAGCACCTGGGCAACGCTGGAGTTGGGCTCACGACCTTCCTTGAGCGCGGCAAAGAACTCCCGATCCTGCAGCTCGATACCGTTCATCGAGACGTCTACCTGCGACACATCGATGGCCTCTTCCCGCCCGTTCACGAGGTCATCATATCGGGCGATGTACGTGCCGTTGTCACAGATGTAGCGGAAGAAGGTGCCGAGCGGGCCATCGTTGTTGAACGACAGCGACAAGGTGCAGATCGCGCCACCCTCGGTCTTCATCTGAATGGACATATCCATGGCGATGCCGAGCTCCGGGTGCTTGGGCCCCTGGATTGCGTTCGCCTGAACGACGGGCTCGCCTACTTGATACTGGAACAGATCCACGGTGTGGGCTGCATGATGCCACAGCAGATGATCGGTCCACGAACGCGCTTCGCCGGCAGCGTTTATGTTCTTTCTCCGGAAGAAGTAGGTCTGCACATCCATCTGCTGAATGGCCAGCTCTCCGGCAACAATTCTGTTGTGCACCCACTGATGCGACGGGTTGAAACGGCGGGTGTGGCCGACCATGCAGGTCAGGCCGGTTTCTTCCTGTTTCTGCATCACCGCCTGCGCGTCCTCCCATTTGTCGCACAGCGGGATCTCAACCTGTACGTGTTTGCCGGCTTCCATACACTGGATGGCCTCACGTGCGTGCTGTTGGGTGGGCGTGCAGAGAATCACCGCTTCGACCCCCGGACGTGCCAGCGCCTCGGCCAGATCCGTGGTGGCATGAGGAATGCCATACTTCTCGGCAACCGCGGAGGTGTTCTCCATACGTCGGCCCACGAGTGAGTCAACTTCGACGCCATCGATGTTCTTGATGCCGTCCAGATGCTTCTGACCGAAGGCGCCGGGACCTGCTACTACGATTTTCATGCTCATTCTCCTCAGTCGTTCCAGTACAGGCGCATAGGGTTATCCACCAGCAGCTTCTGCTGAAGCTCAGGCGTCACTGCGATGCGCGGGATGATGTCTACCAGCTTGCCGTCGTCGGGCATGTGGCTTTTCATGTTGGGGTGCGGCCAGTCTGTACCCCAGAGCACCCGATCGGGGAAGGTCTCCACCACACGCCGGGCGAAAGGTACCACGTCATCATAGGCCGGCGGCCCGACCTGGGACAGACGCTCAGGACAGCTCACTTTCGACCAGAAATTGCTGTTCTCGCTCATGAGCTTGAGAAACAGAGCAAACTCCCCACCGTCGGGATCTTTTGTCACGTCCGGCC
>JAUIKX010000213.1 GCA_030430515.1 Gammaproteobacteria bacterium
GCTTGGTGCGTGGGAATGGTCGGTGCTTCTGTCGCTGACAGGCACGCTTGCCAGAGTGGGCTACATCTGCCTTTTCGCGCTTCTTGCAACAGCAGGGTGGTTCTACCCGTCGGTTCAATATTTCTATCTCGGCCTGGCCGGCGTTGCCTGGCTGCTTGCGGTGGCTGTCGTTATCGCGCACCCCAGGGCTAATTTCCTCATTTCACCAAGAGCCGTGATCGGACTCCTTGGCCTGGTGATCTGCCTTGGCGCCTGGTCGGCACTTTTGCTCCTGCGCGCCGAAGAGCACGGTGCGCACTGGGTGATGTGGCTGCTGGTGCTCTGCTGGGCTGCCGATATCGGCGCTTATTTTGCCGGGCGGGCGATAGGCCGGCGAAAGCTGGCGCCCAGTGTGAGCCCGGGAAAAACCTGGGAAGGTGCAATCGGCGGCGCTGTGCTCGCGGTCGCCGTGTGCGGTGGCCTGATCCTTTATTCCGGCTACTGGCAGGCCGCCTGGCTCCCGCTGATCGTGCTGCTGGTTGCCGTTTCCGTATTTGGCGATCTGTTCGAGAGTGTGCTCAAACGCCTGAGCAACATCAAAGACAGTGGCAGCCTCCTGCCCGGCCATGGCGGGATTCTCGATCGCATCGATTCCATTCTTGCCGCCGCCCCGGCATTTGCGCTGCTCGCGCAACTCTTTTCCGGCGTGGTCGCATAAGACCAATTCGCATATGATGCGCCGCACTGTGGTTCCGGCGCGGGATTCTGCTGTGTCTTCAGCGGAGGTTCAGCTGTCCGGATCGAACCTGCAGCGATATAGATGGCTCTGTTATGACATACATTCTGGCTCTGATCGTTACCCTGGGTGTTCTCGTTACCGTGCACGAGTTCGGCCACTACTGGGTGGCCCGGCTCAGCGGGGTGCGAATCCTGCGCTTTGCTGTGGGATTCGGTAAGCCGATATGGGTTCGTAAGGATCGCCGCGGAACGGAGTGGGCCGTGGCGCTGATTCCGCTCGGCGGTTACGTGCGCATGCTCGACGAGCGTGACGGTGGTTTCTCTGCGCATATCGAACCGGGTGACGTTTCCTACACCATGCTGCACCCGCGCTGGCGTATTGCCATCGCGCTGGGCGGGCCGGTGGCCAACTTTGTCCTGGCGGTTGCGGTGTACTGGCTGCTGGCCGTCGCCGGTTCAACGAGCTATGCGCCAGTAACGGCGGTCACCCCGGGCGAGTCGCCGCTCGGCAGGGTGGGCGCGCCATCGCTGGTAGAGATCAAGGCGGTGGATGGTCAGGCCACCCGTTCCTGGCAGGAAGTCAACATGGCGCTGGCGGCGCGTCTCGGCGATACCGGCACAATCGATCTCGATCTGCAGCCCGCCGGCTCGGATCGCTCGGCGACGACCTACGCGCTGCCGGTCGAGGAATGGCATCGTGGTGTGGATGAACCGGATCTGATGGGCTCACTCGGCATCGAGCCGCTGATCCCCGCCATCATCGGTACCGTGGTCGCCGACACCCCTGCGCAGAGGGCGGGTCTGCAGCCCGGAGACCGACTTCTGGCGATCAACGGTACGACGCTCGACAGCTGGCTGGCTTTTCAGGAGACGATCTCAGAGTTTCCCGGCCAGAGCACCACGCTGCTCGTGCAGCGCGGCTCGGTCAGCATGGAGATCATGGCCACCCCGGACGCCCGTGATGTGAACGGAAAGGCGGTGGGTTTTCTGGGGGTCGGGCCGCTCCTGAATGAGGTCAGCTACGGTCCGGTATCCGGGTTCCTGGAAGGGGTGCGCAAAACCGGAGACACCGTGCTGCTGACGCTGAACCTCCTGAAAAAAATGGTGCTTGGACAGGTGTCCATGAGTAACCTCAGCGGCCCGATCACCATTGCCAAGGTCGCGGGAGATTCCGCTCGGGTGGGGTGGAAGTATTTCATCGGTGTGCTGGCGCTTCTGAGCGTGTCGCTGGGCGTGCTCAATCTGCTGCCGATCCCCGTTCTCGACGGCGGTCATGTTATCTTTGCCGCCGCGGAATGGGTGACGGGGAAACCGGTGTCGGAGCGGGTCATGGAGATGGGCTACCAGTTCGGCATTTTTCTGGTGGGCGGTCTGATGCTGCTTGCGCTCTATAACGATGTGGCTCGGCTGTTCAGCAGCTGAGTTTGATAATTTGAAGAAGGGACTGGTTTGAGAGGAATGGATCTGGGGTCGATTTTGCGGCGCGGCATTTTCGTGGTTCTGCTTGCGCTCGGCCTTGCGCCTGGCCAAATAGTCCTGGCAGACGTTTTTACGGTCTCTGACATCCGTCTTCAGGGACTGCAGCGCGTGTCTGCCGGTACGGTGTTCAACCTGCTGCCCATCAATGTCGGTGACCGCCTCGACGACCTGGGCGTGCGCCAGCTCATGCGTATGCTGTTCCGCTCCGGGTATTTCGACGATATCAAGATGGCCCGCGACCAGGGGGTTCTGGTTATCACGGTTACCGAGCGGCCAGCAATCGAGTCTATCGAGCTCGACGGCAACAAGGCCATCAAGACCGAAGCGCTGATGGATGGGCTCGGCCAGCAGGGGCTGCGCGAGGGCGAAATTTTCAAGCAGGCGACCCTCGAGCGGGTTGGGCTGGAACTCGAGCGGCAGTACGTAGGCCAGGGGCGTTACGGCGCGAGCATCGAAACCAACGTGGAAGAGCTGCCACGTAACCGCGTCGCCATCAAGATCGACATCGAAGAAGGCAAGAGCTCTGGTATCCGCCACATCAACGTCGTCGGCAATGAAGATTTTTCCGAAGAGGAACTGCTCAAACAGTTCGAACTTCAGCACCCGAGCCTCTTCTCTTTCTACCGCAATGACGACAAGTACTCGCGGGAAAAATTCACCGGCGACCTGGAGAAGCTGGAATCGTTCTACAAAGACCGCGGTTATGTGACGTTCGACATCGAGTCCACGCAGGTCAGCATTACCCCGGACCGGAGTCAGGTCTACATTTCCATCAACGTGGAAGAGGGCGACGTCTACACGGTCAACGAGGTCGGGCTCATTGGTGAGCTCGGAGATCTGGAACCGGACGCGCTTCGTTCGCTGTTCGTGGTGGAAGAAGGGCAGACCTTCTCGCAGGCACGGGTGACGGCGACCGAAGATTTCATTACCACGGCTCTGGGCAATTCCGGTTTCACGTTCGCAACCGCAAGCGGTGTGCCGAAAGTGAACGAAGATGGCACGGTCGACGTGCAGTTTTTTGTCGATTCCGGCAAGCGGGCGTACGTTCGCCGGGTAACGTTCTCCGGTAACCGCGTGACCCAGGACGAGGTGATGCGGCGGGAGCTTCGGCAGATGGAGGGTGGCTGGGCATCGACGGCTCAGATCGACCTTTCCAAGGTGCGCATGGAGCGGTTGGGTTACTTTGCCACCGTCGATGTCGAGACGCCTCAGGTGCCGGGCACCGACGATCAGATCGACGTGCACTACACGGTGGAAGAGCAGCCCTCGGGCAGTATTTCAGCAACGCTCGGCTACGCGCAGGGTACCGGCCTGATCCTCGGCGCCAACTACCAGCAGAACAACGTGTTCGGTACCGGCAACCAGCTTGGTGTGGGCGTCAGCGTTTCCGATTTCCAGAAGTCCGCCAACTTCAACTACTTCAACCCGTACTACACCCTCGACGGCATCAGCCGCGGCTTCAACGTGTTCGTCCGGCGGCTGGACTTCGACGAGCGGAACATCGCCCGTTACAGCACGGATGCGGCAGGTGTCGGCATGACCTTCGGTTTCCCCATCGGCGAGACCCAGCGGATCAACTTCGGCCTGCAGACGGAGTACACCAAAATTCTGGAAGGCCGCTTCCCGGCCCGGGAGATTGCCGACTATCTGGATGACAACGGCAAGAAGTTTCTCGATTTCAAAGCCAATTTCTCCTGGTTGAGCTCCACGCTCAACAGAGGCCTTTTCCCCACCCGGGGTCAGCAGCACCAGTTGGCGCTGGAGTTTGCGGTACCCGGCAGCGACTCGGAGTTCTACCGCTTCATCTACACGGGTGAGCGCTACTTCCCCCTGTGGGGTGAGTACACGCTCAGGCTGCGTTCTGAACTCGGTTTTGCGGATACCTACGGCGATCGTGACCTGCCGTTTTTCGAGCACTTCTTCGCCGGCGGCTTCGGCAGCGTGCGAGGCTACGAGAACTCCACGCTCGGACCCCGCACCACACGGCCTGAAGTGGGTAGCGACGGCAACCCGGTACCGGCGTCATTTTTTCATCCGGACGGCGACCCCTTCGGCGGCAACATCCTCACGGAGTTTTCTGCAGAGATCATCTTCCCGCTGCCGTTCATCGAGGATACCCGGCAGTTCCGCTCGGTGTTCTTCGCGGACGCGGGCAACGTATTCAACAGCAACTGCCGCAGCTACAGCCGCAACTGCTTCGACTTCGACATCGACGAGCTGCGCTACTCCATCGGCTTCGGCGTAACCTGGCTCACCGGTCTCGGGCCGATGACCTTCAGCCTGGCCAAGCCGATCAACGATGGCGATTTCGACGAGTCGGAAACCTTCCAGTTCGAACTGGGGCGGACCTTCTGATCCACATTTCCGGGCTTTGAAAGGGGATTCGTTTTTTCCCTTTCGAGCCTATACAATCCACGCCCTCCCGCGGGCAATGAGCGGGATTTTAGACTGCTGAGGAGATCACCAAGTGTTCAAGTTTAAGACGTTTGCTACCACTATCACTGCTGTGCTGATGCTTTCAGCGGGTGCCGCTCAGGCGGAACTGAAAATTGCCGTGCTGGATACCCAGCGTGCAATCTTCGAGACCGAGTCGGTCAAGAGCCGGCTGGAAACGGTCAATCAGGAGCTGCAGAAGGACCAGGAAGAGGCGCAGGGCCTGCAATCGAAGATCCAGGCTGCACAGGAAAAGCTGCAGAAAGACGCTGACGTCATGAGCGACGAAGACAAGCGGCGTTCGGCGAAAGATATCGAAGACATGCAGCTCGACCTGCAGTTCCTCGTGAACAAGCTGCAGAAGGAAGTGAAGGACCGCCGGGAAGACCTCATGCGCGACATGGTGCCGAAAATCGACGCGGTGCTTAAGGACCTGATCGAGCTCGAAGGTTACGACCTGATCGCTGAGCGCTCCAGCTTCCACTACGTCAACCCGAAACACGACATCACCCGTCGCGTTACCGAAAAGCTGAACGAGAAGGCAGCACGCTAAAATTGTTCGAGTTCACTCTCGCTGAACTCGCCCAGAAGTTGGACGCCGAGCTGATCGGCGATCCCAACCTTCGAGTCCGGGGGCTCGGCAGTCTGGAGACCGCCGAGCCTCATCAGCTTTCGCACCTTTCCAGTGCCACCTATCGTCCAGCTCTCGCAGCCACACGTGCAGGTGCTGTGCTGCTCAAGCCGGAGGATGCCGAGGCCTGTCCCGTACCGGCACTGGTCTGCAGCAACCCCTATCTCGCCTTTGCCAGAGCCAGCCAGCTCTTTTCGGAACCGGACCTGCCGCCGGGAATCCATCCCACCGCTTCCGTGCACCCGAGTGCAAGCGTCGACCAGACCGCCCGTATCGGTGCATATACGATCGTGGGCGCCGACTGCGTGATCGGCCCGGACGTGCTGATCCACGGTCACGTCGTGCTCTACAGCGACGTCTGGCTCGGCGCTCGAACCGTTGTGCATAGCGGGGCGGTTCTTGGCGCTGACGGGTTTGGGTTTGCGCCGGATGAGAACGGCCACCTGCACGCCATTGCGCAGCTCGGTGGGTTGCGCGTCGGCGCTGATGTGAGCATCGGAGCCAACACCACCATCGACCGGGGCGCCATCGATCCAACGGTGATCGAGGATGGCGTAAAGATCGATAACCAGGTGCAGATCGGCCACAACTGCCATATCGGTGCACATACCGTGCTCTGCGGGTGCGTCGGCATTGCAGGCAGCACACGCATTGGTCGCCATTGTGTGTTCGCAGGCGGATCAGGTGCCGGCGGCGACAAACCCCTGGAAATCTGCGATGGCGTCACCGTCAGTGCGGTGACCACAATTACCAGCTCCATCGACAAACCGGGTGTGTATTCCGGCTCCGTGCTGCACAATTCGCGCACTGCCTGGAAGCGCAACGCACTGCACTTTCAATCGCTGGACAAACTGGCCAAGCGCGTTCGCCAGCTCGAACGTGCGCTTGAAAAGCAAAACGAAAACGAGCCCTCATGAAAACCATACAAGAACTCAAAACCTATCTGCCGCACCGCTATCCTTTTCTCCTCGTTGATCGGGTGGTTGAAGTCGTACCGGGCGAATACGTGCGGGGCTACAAGAATGTCACCGCCAATGAAGAGTTCTTCAACGGCCACTTTCCGGAGCAGCCGGTGATGCCGGGCGTGCTGATCGTCGAGGCCATGGCGCAGTTATCCGGCGTGCTGGCGTTTGAAACCAAGGGCACCA
>JAUIKX010000214.1 GCA_030430515.1 Gammaproteobacteria bacterium
AACAGCACCTGTTCAGCATCGATATCGAAAACGGCACGGTCCAGCGAATGACCCGGACACCCGGATGGCATACCTGTGCGGTTCACGCCGAATCCGGTCGTTTCGTATCAGCGCATTCAAGCGTAGAGATGCCCCCGCGACTGACGCTGTGTGACCCGGCAACCGACAGCGACGACATCGTTCTGCACGCAGCCGATCTGACGCACGATCACCCGTACGCGAGCTTCCTGCCGGATCATCAGACGCCGCTGTTCGGCAGCATCGACGCCGAAGACGGCAAGACCTTGTATTACCGTCTCACACCGCCGGTGCATGCCGACGCTGCTTCCCCGGCTCCGGTGATCGTTTACGTTTACGGCGGACCCGGCGCGCAGAAGACCCGCAACGAGTGGTCCCCTCTTCTTCTGCAGCTGTTTGCCCACGCAGGCTTCGGCGTGCTCGAGCTCGACAATCGCGGTTCCACCAACCGCGGACGCGACTTCGAAGCCCCACTCTACAAATCCATGGGCACACCAGAAGTGGCCGACCAGCTGCGCGGCGTCGAGGCTCTGGCCCAGTACGACTGGATAGACATGAACCGCATCGGCGTGTTCGGCCACAGCTACGGCGGCTACATGACGCTCATGTGTCTGTGCAAAGGTGGTGATGTATTCAAAGCCGGCGTCAGTGCGGCGCCCGTCAGCGACTGGCGGCTCTACGACACCCACTACACCGAGCGATACATGGGCAACCCGGAAACCGACGGCGATGCGTACGACCGATCGGCCGTGATCCCCTGGCTGAATCAGCTGAAATCACCGCTGCTCCTCATGCACGGCATGGCGGACGACAACGTCTTGTTCACCCACACGACGCTTTTGATGCGGGAGATGCAGAGATTGAATAAGAAATTCGAGCTGATGACCTACCCGGGATCAAAACACGCGCTGCAGGAGCAGGACGTTTCGATCCACCGGTTTGAACTGATACTGGATTTCTTTCAGCGGGCGCTTTGAGCGCTGCAGGCCACCAATGGCACTTACATGGTGTGGGTGTGTCGGTCTGACTGCAGCGCACCGGCGAGATAGGTCTCGATTTTGTTGCGCGCCGAATCGTCGGAATCGTTGAACTGCACGCCCACCCCGGCCGCGCGGTTGCCCTGAGCACCCTTCGGAGTCACCCAAACGACCTTGCCGGCCACCGGGATTTTTTCAGGCTCGTCCATGAGGTTCAGAAGCATGAACACCTCGTCGCCAACGTCGTATTCTTTTTTGGTGGGTATGAACAAACCACCGCCTTTGACGAAAGGCATGTAGGCGGCATAAAGCACCGCTTTGTCTTTGATGGAAAGCGACAGGATGCCGTTCTTGGCTCCTCGTTTGGCCGACATGTTGTCCTCACAGTGCGCGTTCAGCGCGATTATCCGGCAATCGTTCAATGATCCGTGTGCGCTGTCAGACTGTCAACGCAGCAGATGTGACGGACCTCACAGCCGCTGCCACCGGAACAGCAGCCGCTCGAGCAGCAGGCGCGCATTGGCGCTGTTGCTGCTCAGGAGCTGCCTGCGAACGTTCAGCAGCTCATCAGCGAATTCCAGCAACGTGGCACTTTCCTTCGGTTTCTCCGCGACCCGCAAAACGATCTTGCGGTACCAGCGTCCCAACCAATCAGGCAGGTCGTCTTCCTGCAGCACTTTGATCTGCTTATCCCGGGTTTTTGGATCGAGGAGCGACCGCAACCCTTCGTCCACCGAAACGCTTCCGCCTTCGGACAGAGCCAGCGCATCCAGCGGTCCGCCACCCGCTTCGTTCAGGTAGGCAAGAGCTGCTGGTGCTTCACTCTCGAGCCAGGCTTCGGCAACCTGAGTCGAGGGCGTAAAAGGCAACCGCTGACAGCGGCTGCGAATGGTCGCAAGCAGGCGGGCGGGGTGCTCGGTCTGCACCAGGAGGTAGGTATCCGGAGGCGGCTCCTCCAGAGTCTTCAGAAGGGCGTTGGCCGCATTGACGTTCAACCGGTGGGCATCCTGGATGATGCCGACTTTGCAACGACCGCCAGAAGGGCGGTTGGCAGCCCAGGTATTCAGGCGACGAATGTCGTCTACCTTGATCTCACCATCGTCCACCTTCAGCCAGTGGAGATCCGCATGCGCATGCTCCGGATCCGCGTACCCTCCCGGCAGCCCGAGAAGGCTGGCCGTGATCCGGCCCAGCAACGTTTCCACCCCCCAGCCCGAGGGCAGGTCCACCAGCAACGCATGAGGCAGGCGCCCGCTTTCTGCAGACTGTTCAACATGATCGAGCACCGATTCCAGCCACGGATACTGCGCGTTCACTGGCACCGCTCGACAAATACCCGCACGGTGCTACGCACACTCTGTTCCACTTCAGGTAACGATCGACCCGCATCGATGGTCACGAATCGTTCGGCCTCATCGGCACGAGCGAGGTAGCTCGAGCGTACGCGATTGAAAAACGCCAGATGCTCGCGCTCGAAACGATCGTGCTCACGATCACTGATACGTTCCTGCGCGGTTTCGGGGTCAATATCGAGATAGATGGTGAGATCAGGCTGCAGGCGCGGATGAACGATGTGCTCCAGTGCTGCTATCACCTGTACATCGCCACCCCGACCACCGCCCTGATAGGCGTAGGTAGCGTCGGTAAATCGATCGCAGACCACCCAGGCACCACGCGCGAGTGCGGGCTCGATACAGTTGGACAGGTGCTGAGCGCGGGCCGCAAACATCAGCAGCAATTCGGCGGTCGGACTGACTGGCTCATCACGAACAGCCAGCAGCAGCTCACGAATCTCTTCGGCCATTGGCGTGCCACCGGGTTCGCGTGTTGCGACCACGTCGATACCCTGCTCCTCGAGCACTGCAACGACGGCTCTGAGGTTGGTGGATTTACCCACCCCCTCAGTGCCCTCCAGCGTAATGAATCGTCCCCTCGTCATGCGCTCAACGGTTCAGCTGATAGCGGCGTACCGCCGCGGTGTGTTCTGCCAGTGTACGGGAAAACTGGCTCGTACCGTCACCGCGCGCGACGAAATAGAGATAGTCTGTCTCAGCCGGGTGTGCCGCAGCTTCGAGCGCCGGCCGGCCCGGCAGCGCGATCGGCGTTGGGGGCAGACCGTGGATTGTGTACGTGTTGTAAGGCCCCGGCGTGCGCAGATGTTTGCGGGTGAGATTGCCGTCAAAAGCATCTCCCAGTCCGTAGATCACCGTCGGGTCGGTTTGCAGCCTCATGCCTTTCTGGAGACGTCTGACGAATACCGAAGCGATGAGCGGCCGGTCTTCTGGATGTCCGGTTTCCTTCTCCACCAGCGATGCAGCGATGAGCAGCTCTTCGGGGTCGGAATATGGCAGCCCTTCGTCCCGTTCTGCCCAGATCTGCGCCAGATGCTGCTGCATGGCCTGATATGCGCGTCTCGCCAGCGCCATGTCGCCCTCACCGCGAACGTAGGCATAAGTGTCAGGCAGGAACCACCCTTCCGGGTCAGCGCCCGGCAGCTTCAGAGCGTCTACCAGCATCATGCTGTTGAGTCCGGGGGTATGGGAAACGTGCAGCGCCTCAAATGAGCGCAGCATATCTTTCACCGTCCAGCCGGGCACGATCGTCCAATGGTGCTGAACCACCTGACCGCTCTCCAGCCGGTCCAGAACCGTTTTAACACTATCTCCGGGCTGCAGCGCAAATTCGCCGGTCTGGATGTGTGTGCGCTTTTCCAGGCGCGCATAAAGCTTCCCCCAGAACACGTTGGAAAGCGCTCCCCGCCGTCTGAGTTCGCCGAGTACGCCGGCAACGGCGTCCCCTGGTTCAATGATGATGGTCTGTTCAGCGTCGAGGCGGAGCGGTCGCTCCGCCTGACGGTAGATCTCGCCATGAAACCACCAGCCACCCATCGTGACTGCAGCAACGGCCAGGGCGACCAGCACTTTCAACATAGCGAGCCCCTGAACCGCTCGTGCAGCCGTAGAGCAGCTTCAGTGCTGTCGTACCGCGTTGCACCCCGCTCGGTGTCAATCTGTACAACCGGACGCACGCCGCGAACGCTGTTGGTGAAAAACACCTCGTCTGCGCTAAGCAGCTCATCGAGCGACAGATCTCTTTGCAGGACAGAGCCGGCAACCGGCGAAAGTTCCATAACAGCCCGGCGGCAGACACCGGCCACGCCGCATCGAGACAGTTCCGGTGTAACAAGTTCGTCACCGAACCGGGCAAAGAGGTTGCTCATCACCCCCTCAACGACGCGACCTTCGGCATCCAGCATGACGAGTTCAGGATAGCGTGCAGGATCCTCCTCCGCGCGGGCGAGCACCTGTTCGAGGCGGTTGAGATGTTTGATGCCGGCCAGAATCGGCTGCAGGGAAAGGCGGGTGTGTGCCACACGGCAGTTAACGGGCTCCGGAACGTCAGGCCAGGGTGCGACCGCAGACAGGGACGCAAGAAGCTCTGCGCGGTTGTCAGTGTATCCGTAGCCGCGGGCCGAGGCGGCGCGCGTCGCGACAAGTTTAAGCACACACCAGGGCTCGGTGCCTGCGTGCTCGAGCGCCTCATCCAGCAATGCAAGAAGAGATCGCTCATCAACTTCGATATCGAGCCGCCCAGCGTCCCGCAGGAGGCGTTGCAGATGATGGTCCATCAACCAGGGACGGCCGGCGCTTACCAGAATCGTCTCGAACAGACCGTCGCCATAGTTCAGACCACGATTGTCGATGCCGACCGATCGTGGCCACCGCCAGATCGGCTCAGACTTTGGCAAAAACCAGCGACCCGTTGGTGCCGCCAAAGCCGAACGAGTTCGTCAGCGTGGCCTCTAGCGGCTTTTCCCGGGCTTCGTGCGCCACGTAGTCGAGATCACACCCCTCGCCCGGATTGTCCAGGTTGATGGTGGGCGGACAGACATTGTCGCGCAGCGCCAGAATCGAGAAGATCGCCTCAACGGAACCGGCAGCACCGAGCAGATGGCCGATCATGGATTTGGTCGAGCTGACGAGCACGTCTGAGGACGGTCCGAAGATCTCTTTCACCATGAGGGTTTCCGCCACGTCACCCAGCGGCGTGGAGGTGCCGTGGGCGTTGATGTAGCCGATTTTATCGATATCTATGGAGGCGTCTGCCAAAGCGTTTCTCATGCAGGCAATGCCACCCGAGCCGTCTTCTGCCGGTGAGGTGATGTGGTATGCATCGCCACTCATACCAAAACCCACGAGCTCCGCGTAGATCTCGGCTCCGCGTGCTTTGGCCCGCTCATACTCCTCGAGCACCAGCACGCCCGCGCCTTCGCCGAGCACGAACCCATCACGATCTCTGTCCCAGGGGCGGCTGGCCCCTTCCGGGTCATCATTGCGTGTGGAGAGGGCCTTCATGGAGTGAAAGGCGGCTACCGTGATCGGTGAGGTGGCGTACTCGCTGCCGCCCACCACCATGACGTCGGCCTCGCCATGCTGAATCATGCGCGCGCCGAAGCCGATATTGTGCGCGCCGGTGGTGCAGGCAGTCACCACCGCAATATTCGGCCCTTTGAAGCCGTAGCGGATGGACAGATTGCCGGAAATCATATTGATCACGACGCCCGGCACGAAAAACGGTGAAACCCGCCGCGGGCCGCTCTTGTTCAGCATGTTGTGGGTATCTTCGATGGTGTTGATACCACCGATTCCAGAGCCGATGGCCACCCCGATGCGATGCGCATCTGCTTCGGAGTCGGTCAGTCCGGCATTTTCCACCGCCTGCATTCCGGCAGCGAGGCCCATCTGAATGAAAGGATCCAGGCGCCGGGCTTCCTTCCGATCCATGTAGGCCTGGGCATCGAAATCTTTTACCGTGGCGCAGATCTTTACGCCGTAGTCTTCTGTGTCGAAATGGGGATTCGTGACAACGCCGCTCTTGCCGGCGAGTGCCGCTTCCCAACTATCCTTTACGGTATTGCCAACGGGCGTGAGCATGCCCATGCCAGTGACTACAACGCGACGTCTGCTCATTTCAGTCCTTAACGTCTGAGAACAGCCGATTGTACCGGAAATCCACGCCGGCGCTCAGGCAGTTCCAAAAAAAGAGGCGGTTGCAAAAAAGAGGCGGAAGCCAAAAACGAAATGGCCGCGCGGTACTATCCGCACGGCCATTCGATATCAGTTGAACGGCAACCCGACAAGCGGGCGAGATCTACTGATGTGCGAGGATGTAACTGATCGCTTCCTTTACGGTCGTGATCTTTTCAGCTTCCTCGTCGGGAATCTCGGTCTCGAACTCCTCTTCAAGAGCCATGACCAGTTCGACGGTATCCAGCGAGTCTGCGCCCAGGTCTTCGACGAAGGAGGCCTCTTCTTTGACTTCTTCTTCTTTTACACCAAGCTGTTCGCAAATGAGTTTCTTAACTCGTTCTTCAACGCTGCTCA
>JAUIKX010000215.1 GCA_030430515.1 Gammaproteobacteria bacterium
GATGGCATGGGGCTCGGATGATCGACGATGATACCCATCGGGTCGATCACCAGCGCCTGCCGTTCAGCGAGGCCCGGTGACGCGCAGCTGCGAAGCATCGCCACGACGATCAGAACGACAGCCAGCAGAAACAGCGCATTGAGTGTGAAGTTCCGGGCGCGCGTAATGGCGCTGCCGATGGAAGCCAGCGTACCGCTCATGAAGGTTCCTGTTTGTTGGGTCGCGTCAAGCATACGGAACGCCGCTCGCTTGTAGAAGCCGCTGCCCCTAAACTCTGATCGCTCACGAAAGCTGGCAATCATCATGAAAAACGAGCCTGTCTGGCGATGGCAGGAACTGCTCGAGGCAACCGCAGGAACGATGCACGGCACGGCTCCAGACCAGGGCATAACCGGCCTCACGATCGACTCGCGCCAAGTCTCACCCGGGGCGCTTTTTGTCGCCCTGCCAGGCGACCTGAGCAACCGTTTTCACGTCAGTTCAAAAAGCGGCCGTGATGGGCATGACTTCCTCCAATCGGCTGCCGATGCGGGTGCTGCCGCGGCGCTGGTTTCACGTCTCGGCACGGCAGAACTGCCGCAGATCCTCGTGGAAGATACGGTCGATGCGCTCTGGCGGCTTGGTCACGCAGCGCGTATGCGTCTTAGAGGGCCGGTCATCGCGGTGACCGGCAGCAGCGGCAAAACCACGTGCAAGTCCATGCTTCAGGAGGCACTTGGCGCTTTTGCCACGCCAGGCAGCCTGAACAACCATCTCGGGGTGCCCATGTCTCTGGCGCTCACGCCGGAAGATGCGCCTGCAGCCGTTTACGAAATCGGCACCAGTTCATCCGGTGAAATCGCACCGCTGTCACGTATGGTGGCGCCGGATGTCGCCATCCTGCTCAACGTGCAGCAGGCGCACCTCGAGAACTTCAGAAATCGTGAAGCGCTGCGAGCAGAGAAATGCAGCATCGCCGAAGGGTTAGGTGAAGGCGGGACGTTCGTCGTGCACGACGAAGTACGTATCAGTCCGGAAAACGGTTGTCGTGTGATCACTTTCGGTGAAGCCGATACCGCGGATATCAGATTGACTGAAGTCACGCGAGAGCAAGCTACTTTTCAGATAGGTGGTCGCGAAGTGCTAGCCTGCATCCCTGGCGGCGGACGCCACCGGGCGCTCACCCTGGGTGCGGTCATTGCGACTTTCGTTGCGCTCGGCCGGGATATGAGCCCGGCGCTGACACTGTCGGATCACACGGTGCCTGGTGGGCGGGGCAACCGCCTGGTCGCAGGCGCAGTGACGGTTCTAGATGACAGCTATAACGCCAATCCGGCTAGCATGACGGCGGCGCTCGATAGCCTTCTGAACGAAACGGTGAGCGGGCGCAGGATCGCGGTGCTCGGCGAGATGCTCGAGCTGGGCGATGCGTCGGAGCGTGAACATGCTGCTTTGGCAGGAAAACTGACCAGGTTCGATGCGGTCTGGCTGGTTGGCGCCGGTATGAACGCTGTTTCTTCCTTCGAAAATCTCAGCGACCGCTTCGCGCGGGCCGACGATGAACTCCTGGAAGCCGTGATCTCGGCACTAGAGCCCGGCGACTGCGTGCTGATCAAAGGCAGCAACCGGGTGTTCTGGGCGGAGAATTTCGTTCAGAAGCTTGTCGAGCGCATAAAAAAAAGCCCGGCGTTGGGGGAAACGCCGGGCAACTACCACTAGGAGTCACACAAAGGAGACTTGGGTTTGTCTCCGGCCGCTGCGTCGTTGGGGGAGACATGTGCAGCGACATCTTCAGTAAAGCACTGATCAGCCAGAGCGCCAGTGAACCGGTTCACGTTTTGCTTGATCTACAGCGCAACAGCTAGCTGGCGCCTGCTAAAGGCGCGTCGAGCAGGGTGTGAACCCTTCGACATTTCCAGAACCTCCCGTACGTACAATGTCAACGGAGCGCGATGTTCTTCAGGCATTCGCGTCAAAATTTTCCGGTAGCGCTAAAGGAACGAGCAGTGAACCGACTGATTGGATTGGCGTGCGTATTTTTGAGCCTGGCATCTCTGCCCGGTCACGCCGCAATGGAGCTGAACAACGTCATCTTTCACTTCGAGCCGGGAGAGCCGGTTCGGCAGGACGTCGAGGTCACCAATACCGGCGATCAGATGCTCTACGTGCAGATCGAGCCGCGCCGCGTGTTGTCTCCCGGAGAGGCTGACGAGTCGCGCAACCTCTACAGGGATCCTCGCGAGGGAGGGCTGATGGTGACGCCCAACAAGCTCGTGGTGCCACCCGGAGCCACCAAAGTGGTGAGAATGGTGAAAATGGGTTCGGCAGACACTGAGCGTGTGTATCGAATCAGCGCCAAACCGGTGGTCAGCGACGTAGTGACCGATCAGTCCGGACTCAAAATTCTCGTCGGTTACGACATCCTTGCGATCGTTTACCCCGATGCGCCCGAGCCTCAGCTGGCTGTTGAGCGCACCGGCAAACAGCTGACGATTACCAATACCGGGAACACCAACGTACTTCTGAGGGAGGGTTTCCAGTGCGCCGAGCCGGACCTGGACAGGGCTCTGTGCACCGCCATTCCCGGCCGCCGTATGTATCCGGGCAATGCCTGGCAGGTCGAGCTGCCCGAAAACCTGCCTGTGACCTACTACCAGAGCGTTGGCACCCGCAACTTCATGGAAACCTACGATTAGTCATGCGGTTGGTTGGCTTGCATGGGTAGGTGCTGGTCAGCCGGTCATTGGCTTTGGGTGTTGCTGATTGTCAGCCTCGCCTGTAGTGCGGGTGCTGACGAGGAGCGGTTCATCACCGTGAGCGACGCACCGCCACCAGGATTCGAGGCGCTCACCGAAGCGCAGATCACCCAGGCGGATATCTATTTCGGTGGCCAGATGATGACGACCGCGTTGGTGGAGTTCGATCCGACGACGGTCACGATCATCGACCCGATCGCAGTGCTCGAAGCGATCCCCAACGTGCGTGACCCGGAAAAGCTGGCGCTCATGCTCCGCCAACCCCTGCCGCACAACGTCGAATACCTCTGCCGCGAACATGAACATGTCGATTGCGCCCAGCTGCAGCCGGAAGTCGTGGACGTGCTGTTCGATGCGGATCGTTTCAGGTTGGACCTGTTCATCGCACCGGATGAGCTTCTGGTATCGGAGCTCGAGTACGCGCGCTATCTACCCGAGTCCACCAGCGGCTGGTCGATGCTGAACAACATACGAACGAACTTGTCGGGGGTGGGTAGCGATCGAACCTATCGGCTCGCCAGCGAAAGCATTCTGGCCTATCGGCATTCGAGGTTACGCAGCCGCTATGCGTTTACCGACGACGGCGCCACGCTGAGCGGGCTGTCTGTGGCACACGACGCGAAAGACTTTGAGTATGAAGCGGGTAGCTTCCGCACCCTCGGGCGCAACGTATCGTTCACGGCAGACGTGGATGTGGTCGGTGCCCGTGTTGCGACCTCTTCCAACACGCGAACAGATCTCGCCGAAGCGCTTGGAACACCGCTCTTCGTGTTTCTGCACGAGCGCAGCCGGGTAGATGTGTTCCGGGGTGATGAACTCATCGACTCCCGTTACTACGATGCAGGTAATCAGCAGATCGATACCCGTGAGTTCCCCGACGGTGCTTACGATGTCACGCTGAAAGTGACGGGAATCAATGGCAGCGTTTCGGAAGACTCGCACTTCTTCGTGCGCAGCGGTGAGCTGCCGCCGGAAGGTGAGCCGAGCTACTATGTCGAAGCGGGTACGATCGTTGATACCTTCGAGCAGGCAGTGCCTCAGGCAACCGGCGAAACCTGGCTGCGGGCAGGGGCATCTCACCGGCTGAGCAAAAGCTTCGCCATGTCGAGCGAGCTCCTGCACGCCGGCGGTAAGTCGGTGGCGCAGACAGGCCTTTTCGCGATCCACCGCCGGGGCTACGTCTACGGCGGGGCCATGGCCTCGGACCGAGGCGATTTTGGTGCCTCACTCCGGGCTGGCTGGAACAGCCGGCGCCTCAGCGCACATCTCGATGTTCGCGCGGTGGAGGCAGTCGCGCAGCGCATGGGCTTCAATCCTGTCTCCGACAGCTATACACAGGCGACGGCAACCGTCGCTGTGCCTTTGAAAAAGGGACGGCTGATGGGACGTGCGCGGTTCAGCGACCGTCAGGGTACGCGCCAGACGGAGGTCGGCCTGAGCTATTGGTCGACGCTCATCCGGCGCAAAGGCTGGTCGGTAGACCTGAATCTCGATGCACAGGTTACCGAAGGCCGCGGTTCCGTTCGCGCCGGAGTCCAGTTCCGTTGGCACTGCCGTCGCAGCTCGGCGGTCGCCAGGCCGCAGATGGCTTTGCAGAGCGGGACGCAGGACGCGATCGACGGGCAGTTCGATGGTCGATGGTCGCGGGCTTACCAGACAGAGACCATGGGCGAGATCGATCAATCCGTGTTCCTCAGTGAGAGCAGTACCCAGCGGGTCGTCGGCACCCGATTCGAAGCGCCTCATTCTCCGCTTTCGGATCTCGAGTTCGGATATCAGAGTACGAGCGGCGAAACCAACAGCTACTACGCGGCGAACAACCACTTCAGCGTCGCCACAGCCAATGGCCGCACCACGCTGAGCCGCAGCCGCGGAAGCGCAGGAGCGGTGGTCATACACATCGACGGCAACACGAACGAAAAGTTCGAAGTGATCGTCAACGACCGGGTCGTGGGTTTTGCATGGCCGAACCAGGGGAAGGTGATCAGCCTGCGGCCGTACGAGACCTACCGCGTGCGCGTGAAGCCTGCCGGTGCAGGCATCGTTGGATTCGACGAACGCACCCACACGCTGACGCTGTATCCCGGCAACGTGCAGGAGTTGAACTTCACTGCAAACGCCCTGGTCGTGTTGGTCGGCCAGTTGGTGGATGGCACAGGATCACCGTTGGCGCATGCCCGGTTCAACAATGTTCAGGGTTGGGGTGCGTCCGATGCCAATGGTTGGTTCCAGGTGGAAGCAAAAGGCCTTCAGCCCCTGCAGATCACCATGAGCGATGGACAGAGTTGCCAGGCAGCGCTGCCTGAAGTCGAGGCCGAGGAGGGGTTGGCCATGGTGGATGTTCTGCAGTGCGTCAGAACGCCTACTCGGGCGATACGATGAGCTGAAGCTGGCCGCTGTAGCGACCGGGAGGCACCTGTCCGATCTTGCGCGCATCGATGTTGATGAAGATCGACAGCTCAGGCGGGCGGCAGCGTCCATCCCTGTGGGGCTCTCGAGCCGAGAATGACCCATGGGGCACGCCCGGCAGCAGATTGATGCTCCGTGCACCGGCCCGTTGACCGGCAACGACTTCGTAGGGAATCTGATAAACGTCAGCGCTGGGGTTGGACAGCGCAAAGGCGCCATCGCGGCCGTTGCCAATTGCCGTCAGCTGAAAGGGACCGGCAGGCGTCATGCTCACGCACGCGCGCAGGCGACGGGTGAGCGTTGAACTGGAAGGGGCGACCTCGCCGAGCGTGATGTCTTCGAGCCCGGATATTCGAAGCTCTGCAGCCTGCAACTGTGCGCTTGCCCCGAGAAGCGCGCACAACAGAAAAATCAGGCTACGCATGCTCTAATCCGGAATCAGCACCAGGGTCAGCGTGCCGGAATAGGTGCCGTTTCCTGTTGCGAGTTCCGATTCAGGTACTTCGATGGAGACGTTGGCATTTTCAAAGCTGCAGCCGAAGAGATTGAAAACGAACTGAAATCCAGTACCCGTCTGGTTTGTCAGCGCGACACCCGCTGTCATCTGCGTGCGTCCCGTACCTGCGTTCGGTTGGTCGTTGAAGTAGACATCGTAGCTCATCTGGTGCGCGCCGTTGCTGAGCGAGAAGGCGTTCGGATCGCCCGAAACGCCGTCTCCTGACGCAACGATACGGTAGTTACCGCTGGCAAAGAAGCCTACGCCTGTCTGACCGATACAGACGTTGTCGTTCGCAGTGAGCGGACCCGAGCCCATACCGCCCCACGTGCCCAGCGACATGTCACTCAACCCGGTGATACGGGCCACCAGGCCGCTGGTCAGGGTAATGCCGATGTCGCCGCTGGTCGCAGGGCCTGTAGCGCCCTGCTGCACCGCATGTGACGTAACGGTGCAGGCAAGGCAGCCAAGCAGTGCCAGTGTCCGGCGCGACGGCGCGTAGGCAAACAGGTTTGCCACGCGCCGCTTCAGTGCTCGCAGAACGGCCATGAAAACCGCTGCTTTCAGCTCGCGTTAGCTCAGTTCGGCGCAACCAGAAGCGTCAGCGTGCCGCTGTAGGTAGACGCGGGCAGGGAGCCTGCAGCGGCTGCGGCGACACCGACCGTGATGGTGACGTTATCGCCATCGGTCGCACAGTCGTCGTTGATGTTGC
>JAUIKX010000001.1 GCA_030430515.1 Gammaproteobacteria bacterium
TGCACTCGTTGCGACGATGCATGCGCACCTCGCTCGGTTCGGGCAGCGCCGCCCATATCCGCTCGGCGGTGTCCTTCGCGGTTTGCTCATCGTAGAGCTGAGACAGAAGCGCCACCGCTCGATCTTTCCTGTTCATAGAATCTGGCCCGGGATTTGCCTGCATTGGACTGAGAAACCTCTAAACAGGAAACATGCATAACTCACGCCAGTTATGCCAGGAGTCAAATGCACACTCTGGACTGGATCATCGTAGCGACATACCTGGCCGGCATGCTGCTCATCGCTGCCCGCCTCGGCCGCTCACAGCAATCCGACCGCGACTACTTTCTGGGCGGCAACCAGATGGGGCCGCTGCCGCTGGCCACGTCCACCATCGCCACCCAATGTTCCACCAACAGCCTTCTGGGCGCCCCCGCATTCGTCGGCTTTACCGCAGGCGGCGGGCTGCTCTGGCTCCAGTACGAGCTCGCCGTGCCCATCGCCATGTTGCTGCTGATCTGGCTGCTGGCCAGCATCCGGCGCACCGGCAACGTCTCGGTCTATGCCTTTCTCGAGGATCGTCTGGGCAAGCGCGCCCGGCTTCTGGCGAGCACGATGTTCCTCATCTTCCGCGGCGTGGCGACCGGCGTCACCGTGTACGGCGTCGCCAGCATGGTGGCGCTCATCGTCGACGTGAGCTACACGCAGGCTGTCCTGCTGCTCATGGCCGTCACCATTATCTACGACGTGATGGGTGGCATGCGGGCAGTGGTGTATTCCGACGTGGTGCAGCTCGTGCTGATCGTCATCACCGTGGCGTTATGTCTTTCGCTTCTGATCGGTGACATCGGCGGCTGGTCGGCGCTCATCGAGTTTCAGGCCAGCGACGCGCGGGGCAAGGCGCTGGATTTCTCGTCGGGATTCGGCGACACCGGCAATTTCGGCTTCTGGCCGATGCTGTTCGGCGGCCTGTTTCTCTACATGGCCTACTATGGATGCGATCAGAGCCAGGCGCAGCGCGTGCTGTCGAGCCGAAGCACGCGAGACGCCGAACGGGTGCTCGTCCTGGCCGGCACGCTGCGCTTTCCCATCGTGCTCATGTACTGCGTTCTGGGGCTTGCCCTCGCGGTGTACGCCGGCAATACGCCGGAGTTTCTGAGCGCGCTGCCGCGGACCGACAGCGGCGCGGCGAACGTCAACCTGGTGGTGCCCGTCTACGTGCTGGAAACGTTTCCCGTGGGGCTGGTCGGGCTGGTCATGGTCGGCATCGCTTCTGCTGCGATGTCCTCCATCGACTCCTCCCTCAACGCGCTTTCCGCGGCAACCATTGAGGATCATCTGTCACGCCTCAATCGCTTCAAGCCAGAGCATGTGTTCGTCGCAGCCAAGCTCGTGACGCTGGTCTGGGGGCTGGTGGCCGTGCTTTTCAGCTACCAGGTGGAGCACATCGCACCGACCATCCTCGAGGCGATCAACAAAGTGGGCTCCGTCGCCAACGGCCCGCTGCTCGGGCTCTTTCTGATCGCGCTTCTGGTGCCTTCGATCGGTGAGAAGCGGGCGATCGCGGGTTTCGCAGCTGGCTTCGCGGTCAATCTGGTCCTCTGGCTGAGCAACGCACCCGTATCCTGGCTCTGGTGGAACGTCATCGGCTGTCTGGTGGCTTTGTTCGTGAGTACTGCGCTTGGCCCTGCGAAGCTGGCCCCACTCACTCACCAGGCTGGAACAGGCAGCGTCGCGATACTGCTCCTCACGGGCCTCGGCATCTTCCTCATCTGCCTGATACTCAGCATCTGAAGCCTTCAGTCGTCTTCCCGGCGAACGCTCACTGAGACCGACCCGCCCGAAGCGTAAGCTTCGATGCAGATGGGCCGGCAGCACACCCAGCAGTCTTCGATGTACTCCTGGTGTTCGACGCTCGCGTCCACCAGAAGCTCGAACCGCTCGCCGCAGTATGGGCAGGTGATCTGAGTGCCTTCGATGTCGTAGTGCAGAGTGCCTCCGGTAGCTGTCAGCAGTGCGATCCGCTAGATTGACACGCTGGCAGAGGAGAGCAAACCCATGAAATTCGGCGTCAGCATGTTTTGTACGGATCGATCCGCCGCACCCGGCGAAGTGGCAGCAGCCATCGAGGCGCGCGGCTTCGACTCCTACTGGATCTCGGAACATTCACACATTCCGCTGCGGGAACCCCACCCGTTCACGGGCTTCGACCCACGGACCTATGCGGCGATGCTCGATCCGTTCGTGGCGCTCACTGCAGCCGCAGCCGCCACCCAGCGCATCATGCTCGGCACCGCCATCACCCTGATCATTCAGCGCGATACCATCAACTGCGCCAAGTCGGTCGCCAGCGTCGACCATCTGTCCGGCGGGCGGATGCTGTTCGGCATCGGCGCCGGCTGGAACCAGGCGGAGATGGAAGACCACGGCACCGACCCGTCCACCCGCTTCCGGCTGATGCGGGAACGGGTGGAAGCGATGAAAGTGCTCTGGTCCGAGGAAGTGGCGTCCTACAGCGGCCGCATGGTGCAGTTCGAAGACTGCCACATGTGGCCGAAGCCGGTGCAGAAACCCAATCCGCCTGTGTATATCGCCGGTTCCGGCCCGAACATCCTCAAGCGCGTCGTGCGTTACGGCGACGGCTGGCTGCCGGTGGTACCGCCGTCTGCAGATGACGAAATGAAAGGCCGCGTGACGCCGATCGACGAGTTCGCCGAGATGGTGCCACAGCTGAAGGAACTCGCCGAAGCCGCCGGCAGACCCATGCCCGGCATCTCGGTGATGGGAGCCGCCCCGACCGAAGACAACATTGCCCGCTGCTGCGAACTCGGGGTGGAACGGATGATTCTCGGTGCAATGCCGGCACCGCTGGATGAAGCGCTGGAACAGCTCGAAAACTTAAGAGCACAAGTGGTCGAGGCCGGCGCAAAACCCGGTGAAGACGGACTGCTCTGCGTATGAGCCGCACGGTAATCAGGGGCGGTACCCTCTTCGATCCTCAGACCATGGCCATGCAGGCCAACGAGACACTCGTGATCCAGGACGGGCGCGTCGTGGATACGAACAGCACGACGGATGCGGATCTGATCGTCGACGCCGACGGTCAATACATACTGCCCGGCTTCATCGACGCGCATGTGCACTTCCGGCTCGCCACCCTCAACTTTCAGCGCCTGGCGCAGTGGACCGAAGTGCAGTTCGGCATCGCCATGGCAAAGCTGAGCGAAGAGACGCTGGCGCGAGGCTTCACCTCCGTGCGCGACCTGGGTGGCGACGTGGTGGGCCTGAAACGGGCCATACGCGATGGCATGGTGCGCGGCCCTGACATCACCCAGGCCAACCTGATGATCTCCCAGACCGGCGGTCACGGCGACGTAGAATCCGGCGTTCTGCCGGTTCCGGATTGCGGCTGCCAGATGCGGCACAGCGCTTTCGGTGTCGTCGCCGATGGCCCCGACGCGGTGCGCAAAGCAGCACGCCATGTGCTGAGAGCAGGCGCCGACTTCCTGAAGATCCATGTCTCCGGCGGCGTGGCCACCCCCATGGATCCACTCGACTGCACGCAATACACCGCTCAGGAAATTCAGGCAGCGGTGCAGGAAGCGAAGAACCGCAAGACCTTCGTGTCGGCGCACGCTTACACACCCGAAGCCATTCAACTTGCCGTACGCAACGGTGTGAAGTGCATCGAGCACGGTAATCTGCTGGACGAGGAAACCGCTCGGGTCATCGCCGAACACGATGCCTGGATGGTGCCCACACTGGTGACCTATCAGGGCATGGCCGAGTTCGGAAAAAAGCTCGGTTTCCCGGAACGCAACCTGAAGAAAAACGAAACCGTGCTCGCCTCAGGCGTAGAGTCGCTCAACATCGCCAGGGCTGCCGGCGTGAAGCTCGGCTGGGGTACGGATCTGGTGGGCGAGAGTCAGGTGATGCAGCGTCAGGAGTTCGCCATCCGCGCGCAGGTGGAACGCGCTGAGGAAATTCTGCATGCGATGTATGTCATGAACCCGATCATACTCAGGCAGCCCGAGCAGATCGGCCGGCTGGCGCCTGGATTCCTCGGCAACGCCGTGCTGACAAGCATCAACCCGCTGGATGACATCGCCGGGCTCGCGGCCGACGACGCCATCAACCAGGTCATTCAGCGCGGTCAACCAATCAACACGTAACTCAGGAGGACAAACATGGAATTCGACGACGTCATCATGGAGCGCAAGAGCATCCGCGGTTTCAAACCCGATCCGGTGCCCAAGGCACTCATCGAGGAAGTGCTGACGCTCGCCATGCGCGCCCCCTCCTCCATGAATACCCAGCCCTGGCACTTCCACGTGATCACCGGCGAACCGCTGGACCGCATACGCGCCGGCAACACCGAACGCAATCTCGCCGGTGTGCCCGACTCGCGGGAGTTCCGCATTCACGGCGGCTACGAAGGCGTGCACCGGGATCGTCAGATCGAAATCGCCGTGCAGCTGTTCCAGGCCATGGGCATCGAACGGCACGACAAAGAGAAACGTCAGGACTGGGTGCTGCGCGGCTTTCGCCAGTTCGACGCACCGGTATCCATCGTCGTCACTTACGACCGGGCGCTCGTAGGCAACGACATCGCACCCTTCGACTGCGGCGCCGTGACCACTGCGCTCGTGAATGCCGCCTGGTCGCGTGGCCTCGGCTGCGTGATCAACAGCCAGGGCATCATGCAGTCTCCGGTTGTGCGTGAACATGCCGGCATCCCCGACGATGAAGTGATTCAGACCTGTGTGGCCATGGGCTTCCCCGACGATTCCTTCCCGGCTAACGCCGTTGTATCCAGGCGCAAATCCGTGGCTGAAGCAGCACGTTTCATAGGCTTCGACGCGGAATGAAACGATCGATCGCTCTGCTGCTGATGCTCGCTGGCGGCTTCGCGATCGCCGCTGGCATCGAACGCTCGAAACCCAACGTGCCGAGCAGCCAGGAGATGTTTGGGTGGGCCTCGCGGATCGTCGAGATCACCGAGCGTCACCCGGAGTACCGACGGATCGGTACAGCCGGTGATGCAGAAGTGTGCGCTTAAATCACCTCCATCCTGGATGGCTGGGGATTCGACGCCGTAGAGCAGCAGCACTACGACACTGAAATCAAGCATTACGACGCCTGGTCGCTATCCGTGGATGGAGAAACACTGCCGACATACTTCATGCGTGGCGCCAGCTACACAGGTAAAGCCGGCCCGATACCCAGGAACTTACCGGTAAGCTACTACCAGGCGGCCGCACAGGGCGCCGTGGCCATGGTGGGTATTTTCAGGGACTACGAAACCGGCACGAACCGGTTCTACTCCGACCCATCCGCTATGGTGCAGACACGCATACCCGGTTTGTTCATGGGCAAAAATCACGGCGAGGCTCTGGTCCGACGTATTCAGTCCACCAGTGATCCTATAAAAGCGCGTATCACCTTGTCAGGCCAGATCCGAAAATCCCGCTCGGCCAACATCGTTGCAACTCTCAAAGGGCAGAAGCCTGAAAGCATCATCGTCAACACGCACCACGACGCAGGCTTCTCCGGCGCCGTGCAGGACGCCTCCGGCGTAGCGGCAGTGCTCGGGCTCGCTCGCTACTTCGCTGGCGTGCCGTCGAATTTCCGCCAGAAAACGCTGGTCTTCGTCTTCGATGGCAGCCACTACGACTGGAACTACCCAATGGGCGCCAACATTTTCGCAGAGCGAAACCGGGAGGTGATGGATCGCACCGTCATGGCCATCGGTATCGAGCACATCGCACGGAAATTCACCGTCGAGAACGGCAGGTACGTCGACACGGGAGAGGTGGAGCCGCGCATCCTCTTCACGCCGCCGAATGCGCTGCTGTTCGACATCACCAGACGGGCGATTCTAAGAAACAACCTGACGGACGTCATCGTGCCGAAGCCTGGTGCCCTAACCATGTTCGGCGAGACACAGAGCTACTTTCTGCAGGGCTACCCCAGCTATTCACTCATCTCCGGGCCGGAGTACCTGTTTCTAGCCGATGACACGATCGACAAGATCGCGGTCGAGGAGCTGGGCAAGGTCGTCGGCACTTTTATCGATATCATCGACGGCGTGATGTACATGCCGGGCCAGTGGCTGCAGAGGACGGACCGGCTGGGCAAATAGCCGATCAACCGCCGCGAAGACCGCGCCCGTACATCCCGAGCAACCGACCGTTGGCCGCCCAGTCGTCCGCCGCTCCGCCGGCGATGGACGAGGCTCTTTCTGCACAGGACTTACCGAGTTTCGCCACCCTGCGGTAAAGGCAGGAAAGTGCCTCTCGGTCGGATGCGAAGCCGGCCCGATCCAACTGAAGCAGTTCCGGCAGCAGCGCTGATGCTTGGTCACCCAGAGTCGGTTCATCGAGCCTGCGCGCTTCACGAAGCATGAAGCCCACGCCCGCGGCCATCATGAAAAACGGTTCTGCCAGGCCGAACTGCGCCCCGGAGTGGTTCTGCACTGGTTCGCACGGCACGCGATCGAACCAGGCATACCCCTGGCTCATGTCCGCAAGAAAGCCGGGCTCCTCACGATGCGTGAGGTGCACGCCCGCACCGATCGTGACCGCTACCGGCGGGCTCGCAAAATCCCTGCCGATGGTCACGATTAGATGATCAACGACGCGGCTGGAGGCGATCCAGGATTTGTGGCCCAGCAGGCGGCCGTCACCTGAGAGCGAAGTGCCCGGCCTGTCCGGCTCGTTCGTCTCGGAAGCAGCGAAGCTCGTGTAAACGCCTTGCGGCACTCCGACGAAACAGGCTCTCACGGCGCTCTGGTAAGCGGCGACGAACACCCAGGAAAGACGGTCTGCCAGCATGCCGCCCACGAGAGCGGCATGAAATTCGTCAAGCGTTGCGCAGTGGTGGCGCCACAAACCCTTGTACGCTCCCTCATCGTCTGGGAGGGCATCGAATTCCCCGGCGTTGAGCCGATCGATGAGACGCTCATGATCCATCATGTCGCTCCGAGGGGTTGCACGGACACCGGCACCGCAGACATGACGGGCTGCCCGGTTATGGGATCGAAGGTGCGATCGTCGTCGATCAACCGGTTGGTGCTCGCGCCCTGGGTTCGAACATCGACTGCGTGCTCCGGCAGATCCCCCCAACCGTGCGCCATGGAAACTACGCCGGGCTTGATGTCATTGGCCGCTTCGGCGACACCAACGAGCGTGCCGGCGGCGCTTTCGATGCGCACCAGATCACCGGAGGTGATACCGAGTGCCGCAAGGTCCTCAGGATGCATGAAAGCAGGGTTCGTCGATCCTTTTCGACGCAGGTTCTCGAGCTTCTGGCCGGAAGAGTTGAAAACGTGCTTGAGCCGTCGGCTGATGAGTCTGTGCGTAAAGCGGTTTGCATTGTGCTGGGGTTCCAGCAGCGCTGCGATTTCGCCGGATACACCGTCTGGCGCGAGCTGCAGTCGCGCATCCGCCCCAGGCCTGGAAGGCGCCACCCGAACCTCTACTTCCGGATAGATCTGACCGCTACCGTGCTCTCGAAGCGCTTCCAGCGGCACGCGAGAGCGTGGCGCCACACACTTGAGCACCTCCAACTTGGTCGGCCGTTTGTCTGGCACCAGCGCTCCGCCTGGTAGATCCAGCGTCAGCCCGCTGCGCTGTGCAAGCTCCCAATACACCTCCCACTCTTCCAGCGTATCGCCCTGTTTGGGCAGTACGGCCGTGGTGTAGTTCGCGTAGGGCACGTCGTACCAGCCGTCGGTCAGGAGGGTGGCCTCTTCACGTTCGAGGGTCACGGTTGGCGCGATGACGTAGTCGGCAAGCTGCGCCGTGGCAGAACGATAGAGATCCACGCACACCAGAAGGTCGAGTTTCTCCATGGCGCGGCGGGTTTTGTCCTGATCGGGAAATGCCAGCACCGGGTTGCCACCCAGACAGATCAGCGCACGGATCTGCCCATCCCCTTCGAGCAGGATCTCGTCGCTCAGCGTTGCGGTGGGCATCTCGCCGAAGATCTCACCGAGCCCCCGCACGCGGGCGGCCGGCCCCAGGCCATGCACCGGTGCCGCCGGCTGCACATCCGCGGTGCGCGGGCCGATCGGCATCAGAATGCCGGCGTTGAGCACGCGTTCGCCTTCACGGTTCACACGCCCGCAGAGGTAGTTGAGCGTGAGGATCAGGTGTTCCGTGAGCACGTTGTTCGGCGCCATGGCCGGGCCGGTGCCGCCCACCGCTACGCCGCGTTTTGCAGCCGCAAACATGTGCGCGGCTTCAACCACCTGCTCAGCCAGCAGGCCGCAACGCTCAGCAACATGATCCGGGGTGAATGGCGCAACGCTGTGTTTCAGCTGGTCGAGGCCGTCAACGTACCGAGAACAGAACGCTTCGTCGTGCAGAGATTCCCCGAGAACCACCCGGATCAGGCCGCAAAGCAGCGTCGCATCTTCACCTGGGTCGATCTGCAGATGCAGAGACGCTCGGTTGGCCACCTCCGTTCTCCGCGGATCCACGACGATCAGCTTCATCCCGCGCTTCATCTCATCGCGGATGCGCGCATAGGGCGAAAAAGGTGGCGGCCCACCGAAGCGGCTGTACTGAGAGACCACCGGATTGCTGCCGATGATCATGCACACATCGGCGCCGGAAAACGCGTGCGTGCCGCCGTTCCAGGTGCCGATGCGGGCAGCGGCAATGCGCTTGCCCGGCTGGTCGATCGTGACGGAGGTATAGAATGACGATGAGCCGATACACTGATGCCAGGCGCGAGCCACCGACATCGTCGCCATGTTCTGATACCCGTAGGTGCCAACATAGGTGGCCACCGCGCGCGGTCCGTGCCGGCTGATGATGTCCTGAATTTTGTCCGCGATCTCATCCATGGCCGCGCTGGTGGTGATCTCACGATGCGAGCCATCGTGTTCGCGCCTGAGGGAGCGACGGATGCGATCCTGAGAGACATACTGCGCTGGCAACTCACGCCCTTTCAGGCAGGTGTAGCCGCCGTATACCGGGTCGGTCGCATCGCCACGAACTGCGACCGGAAGCCCATCATCGACATCGACCTCGATGGCGCAGTTGGCGTGGCAGAACCGACAGAAACTCTTATGCGTTTTCATAACGTCTCCAACAGCTCGCTCGAAGGATCTGCCTCACGCCGGCCGCCCCTCCGGAAGTTGGCGATCGCCGGCCACTCATTGCCGCTGAGGTCATCCCGCGCCCAGTCGAGCACCACCCGGCGGTCGGCAATCTTCCATTCGCCTGCGCGCGCTTCGAAGCGATCGAGATAGCGGCCGCCGACGAACGCCACCCTAGAGGAGGATGCGTCTGTGTAAGGGTGAAACGCAATGAAGTAGCTCTCCACCTGCGCGCTCAGCGCCGCAAGATTCAGCTCGATCAGAACATTGGTGATGTGGTGCTGAGCACCGTTGGCAGCCCCGTCCATGTTTTCGACGATATATCGGGCGAAGTCGTGACCACTGCCCTGGAAGGTGCCGTGATCGTCCAGCGCATCCGTGTGATAGACCGACTTCAGCAGACCGACATCACCGCGGTCGACACCGCGGCAGTATCTGTAGAGCACGTCGCGAATCTGTTCCCGCGCAAGCAGTTCATCGACAGTCAAAGAGATTCCCTCCCGTAGAATCAGCATCAGAGTGTAACGCGATTCAAGGCGCCGGGTTTCTCTCCTTGGCAAGCAGCACATAAAACGCCGGCACAACGAACAGCGTAAACAAGGTGCCGAGACCGAGGCCTGCAAAGATTACGAGCCCCATCTGCGACCGGCTCACAGAGCCTGCACCGGTAGCGAACACCAGCGGCATCATGGCCATGAGCATGGCGACGGTGGTCATCAGAATCGGCCGGTAACGGGTAGCCGTCGCGCGGGCCACCGCATCCACTTTGTTGAGACCTTCCGAAATCTGAAGCTGGTTGGCGAAGTCGACGATCAGAATACCGTTCTTGGCAATCAGGCCGATCAGCGTGATGAGGCCGATCTGCGTATACAGATTCACTGAAGCAAAGCCGAGATAGATGAACAGCATGGCACCCGCAATGGACATCGGCACGGAGATCAGGATGATCAACGGGTCGCGCCAGCTTTCGTACTGCGCAGCGAGCACCAGGTATATCACCAGGAGCGACAGGAAAAAGGTATACATCAACGCGTTGCCCTGCTGCATGAGCTGACGGGACTCGCCGGTATAGTCGTAGCCGATGTTCTCGGGAAAGATCTCCTGCGCTGTCTCCTCCATGAACGCCATCGCATCGCCCAGCGACACCCCGGGCGCCATCAGACCGCTGACGGTCACGCTGTTGAGCTGCTGGAACTGCGCGCGCTGCGTCGGCTCGATCTCGTGGCGCAGGGATACGAAGCTGCCCAGCGGAATGAGCGAGCCGTCCTCGCTGCGCACGTGATAGTTCTCGAGCAGCGTTTCATCGAGCCGATAACGCCTGGCCACCTGTGGGATGACCTCGTAGCTGCGTCCGGATTGATTGAAGCGGCTCACATAGCCACCACCCAGCAGCGTCGACAGGGTCGCCCCCAGCTCGTCCATATCCACGCCCAGGTCACCGGCCCGGTCCCGATCGATCATGAGGCGGGTGAGCGGCAGCGCAATCTCGGACGACTTGCGCAGATAGACGAAGTTGCCACTGCCGTAGGCACGGCCGATGAGCTGGTCCGATAGCTCCACAAGCTGTTCGTAAGCCGCGTCCCCCGTAATGACGAACTGGAGCGGCGTACCCCGCGCCGCTCCGGGCAGGGAGGGAAATGTGAAAACAGCGACCTGCACGCCCGCGATCTGACTGACCAGCCGCTGAGCTATGGGCTGCAGCTCCATCTGCGAGCGTTCGCGTTCATCCATGGATACAAAGCGGAAACCACCGAAGCTGCTGGCCGGAGTACCGCCACCGCCGATGAGAAAAAAGCTGCGCATGTATTCCGGTATGCTCTCGAATGCTTCGACCACCTTCGCCGCATGGGCCTCTGCGTACTCGAGGGTTGCTGTCTCCGGTGCAGACATCTGAATGTTGACCACGCTGCGATCTTCCGTTGGCGCCAGCTCACGTGTGCTACCTTGATAAAGCAGGTAGATGGAACCGGTCACCGCAGCGGCGACAAGCAATGGCACGGGGAGAAAGCGAAGCGCACCGCGCAAGAGCGCCTGATGCATCCTGACCTGGAGGCTGAACACTTTATCCACGAAGTGCTCGAGCCGGTTGCCATGCTCCCGATCCGGCAGAATGCGACCCGAGAGCATCGGCGCAAGCGTGAGTGCAACGATTCCGGAGATCACCACTGCTCCGGCCAGCGAGTACGCAAACTCGGTAAAGAGCGCACCGGCAAGACCGCCCATGAAGCCGATCGGTGCGTACACGGCAACCAGCGTCGTCGTCATGGAAATGACCGGCATCACAAGTTCCCGCGCTCCGATCATCGCTGCATCAATGGGCTTTCGGCCGTTCATGATATGCCGGTGCACGTTTTCAACCACAACGATGGCATCGTCGACCACCAGGCCGATCGCGAGCAGCATGGCCAGCAGTGTCAGCACGTTGATTGAAAATCCGAACAGCAGCATCAGGAAAGCACCACCGATCAGGGAAAGCGGCACCGCCAGCGCCGGAATCACCGCGGCCTGCCAGGTGCCGAGCGACAGAAATATCACGAGCAGAACGATGCCCACAGCTTCGGCAAGTGTCTGGTACACCTCATCGATGGAGTTGCGGATGTCCTCACTGCCATCGAAGACCAGGTTCAGCTTCACGCCCGGCGGCAGCTGATCGATGATATCGGGCAGCAGCGCGTTGAGCTCTTCCGACAACGACAACGGATTCGCGCCCGGAGTTGGCGTAACGCCCAGCATGATCGCCGGCCGACCGCTGAACCAGCTTTCCTGGTCCGGGTTACTGGTGGACAGCTCTACTTCAGCAACGTCTTTGAGTCGGGTCACCGCACCATCGTCGGTGCGCAGCACGAGATTTTCGAACTCCGTCACGGTGGTCAGGTTGGTGGTTGCGGACAGGTTGACCTTTATGCTGTCGCCTTTGGTCTGCCCCACTGCCGACTGCACGTTCTCCTCGAGGAGCGCACGCCGCACTTCCGCCGCGGTCATATCCAGGGCCGTCAGCCGAACGGGATCCAGCCACACCCGAAGCGCCATGGACTGCTCGCCGTTGATGCCAGCCTTGGCCACGCCGGGCAGTGCCTGAATACGCGGGATGATGCTGCGCAGCGTGTAGTCGGCCATCTGCGCGGTATTCATGTGATCGCTTGTCAGCGCGAGATAGATCAGAGCCCAGCCCTCGCTGGTACTCAGCGATATCACAGGGTCCAGCGCTTCACGCGGCAGGTTGTTGCGTTCCCCGGCCACCTTGCCCTGGATTTCCGCCAGCGCATCGTAGGGGTCGTAGTTCAGCGACATGTACGCCTGAATCATCGACACCCCCTGGCGGGAGGTGGACGTGACGTAGTCGAGCCCTTCGGCTTCGGAAGCGGCCCGCTGCAGCGGCTCGGTGATAAAAGACTGCACGAGGTCGGCATCGGCGCCAGGAAACGCGGTCGTCACCGTCACCAGCGCCTGCTCCGTTTTCGGATACTCCCTAACCTCCAGAGATAGCAGCGAACGCACGCCCAGCAGGAGAATCAGCAGGCTGATAACGGTTGCCAGTACAGGGCGCTGAACGAAAATATCCGTGAACTTCATCCGCTCGCCCTAGTCGCTCACGTTTTCCGGCAACAGCACGCTTTCACCGATCACCACCCGCTGCCCTTCGCGTAGCTTTAAGTGCCCTGTATGCACCACCCGCTGGTCGACGGCGAGACCCGAGAGAATCTCCACACGATGATCCCGGGTGCGGCCCACCGAGATCGGCTGCCGCCGAACTGTCAGGCCATCGGCGGTTTCATCGATGACGAAAACCGATTCACCGTAGGCAAAGAAGCTCACCGCCGTGCGTGGCAGAGTGAGCACCGGCTCCGCGCCGCTGAGGATGAGATGTACTGTAGCGAACATACCTGGCTGCAGGCGCCGCTCAGGATTGGCGAGACGGCCGCGCAGTTTGAGGGTACGGCTGCGCACATCCACATCCGGACTCACCACGGTCAGCTCCCCCTCAAAGACCTGTTCAGGCCAGGCTGCAACCCTGACTTCCAGACGCTGGCCGGTCGCAAGCGCCGCTCGATGCCGCTCCGGCACCGTGAAATCCACATGGATCGGATCGAGGCTTTGCAGGCCGACTATCGGTTCGCCGGCCGCAACGATATCGCCCAGGCTCACCTGACGGATGCCCAGCACCCCATCGAACGGCGCTTTGACCGCCGTCCGCTCAAGGCGTACCTGCTGACGCTGGACCTGTGCCTGAAGGCTCGCCATCTGCGACTGGGTACGATCGAGCAGCGACTGAGAGAATGCCGCGGAGCCCCTCAGACGCCGCACCCGCTCGTTCTCGAGACGCGCAAGCTTCAGATCCGCCTTGAGCGATTCGAGCTGCGCCTGATCCTCGGAGCCGTCGAGACGCAGCAGCACATCCCCTCTCGCCACCGCCGCACCGGAGTGGAAGTTGATCTCCACCACCTTGCCGGGCACTTCTGACGCCAGCGACACATCCTGGATGGCAGACAGATCGCCATACGCCTCGATCCGACGCGCCCAGGGTGTGCGTTCCACCCGGGTATCGGTCACCACCGCCGGCGGCGGTCCGCCGGCCATGACGGCTGTCCGCGCAGCATTCTGACTCTGCTTGTACATCCAGACGCCGCCGCCAACCGCACCGATAATGAGCAACGTGAGCAAAATTCTGAGAAACACTGACTGGCCGCTTAGCTTTGACAACCCGATATTGTCGCACAGCAGGCGTCTCAGGCTAACCTCAGTCCGAACGTGGTGCGCCGGCTGATGGCATTCTGATATCAGGTTGCAACGTTACAAGAAACCAATACGATGCCCTCAAACAAGACAAGGAACGTTTTTGTGGCAATTCGTATCGGTTTATTTTTGCTGGCACTGCTGACAACCCTCGAGGCGGATGCCCAGACACCAGAGTCTCTGGGCATCAATGCACAGGTTTCTCTCTCTCAATATCAGAGCATGAGTCGCCGCTCATCGTTTTCGCATACCAAAAGACACTTCGTTCCCGGCAGAAAACTCCGCACCGGCGACGAGTTCAGCTGGCAACGGCATACCACGCTCGGCATCAGCGGCGTGATCGATCAGAAAGACGGAAAAATCCTGCACACGCTAACGGCCTGGATCCCACCGGAGGGTAGCCCGGAAGACGTGAAGCCCATCTACGAGACCAATACGATCTCACCGGGGCTGAAGTTCGACCACCACATCACGATCACGCGCCCCGACCACAAGATCAAGGGCCAGTGGCGGGTGGAACTCGTACTGCTGGAACTCGGCAGCGAAAACTACAACCCCAAATACTCAGAGGAGCCGCCGCTTTTCGTCCCGATCTACGCGCAGGATTTCACCATGAACTGAGGCGGTTACAATGCCTGATCCACATCTGCAGGCGTCAGGAAAGAACGGCTATGACTGAACTCGAAACTTTCACAGACGAAGTCAGGACTTTCTTCTCCGAGAAGCTCACCCCAGACCTCCAGAAGGCAGGGCATCTGGAGGCCGGCATCTACGCCGAAAAAGACGTCGCCGTACCGTGGATCCAGATTCTCGACGCTCAGGGCTGGGCTGCACCCGGCTGGCCTGTGCAATGGGGCGGCACCGGCTGGTCGGCGGAGCAGCATCTGATCTGGCAGCGGGAGTACACGCTCGCCATGGCGCCGAGCCTGCCGCCCAACGGCCTGCGTATGGTCGCGCCCGCGATCATGCACTACGGAACGGATGAGCAGAAAAACTTCTACCTGCCACGCATCCGCCAGGGCCTCGACTGGTGGGCGCAGGGTTACTCCGAGCCCGGCTCCGGGTCGGACCTCGCGTCATTGCAGTGCGCCGCCGTTCGCGATGGCGACAGCTACGTGATCAACGGCACCAAGATCTGGACGACGCACGCCCATTACTGCAACCGCATGTTCTGCCTCGTGCGCACGGACAGCTCAGGCATCAAGCAGCAGGGCATCACCTTTCTGCTGTTCGACATGGATCTGCCGGGCATCGAGGTCAAACCGATCATCTCCATGTCGGGCGACCACGAATTCAATCAGGTGTTCTTCAACGATGTACGCGCACCGGTGTCGGGACGGCTCGGCGACGAGAACGATGGCTGGTCGGTGGCCAAGTATCTGCTCACCCACGAGCGCGGCGGCAAATCAGCTACCGCTCTGCTCATGCGCGTGGCGCACCTCCGGCAATTCGTCGAGGATCAGGCGGCTGACGGACTCGACCTGCGCTATGACAACACCTTCATGGGGCGAATCGCAGACCTCGACATCGAGCTGATGCGCTACGGCGCCTTCGAAAACAAGGTGTTCGAAACCGTGGCCGCGGGTGAGTCCGTGGGCGCCATCTCCTCCGCGCTGAAGATCCGCCGCACGGAGCTTCGCCAGCAGATCGACGAAGTCGTGCTCGAAGCCGTGCACCACTATGGCCTGCCCTACCAGCCGCAGATCCGCGAATACAGAAATTCAGACCAGCCCATCGGCTCCTTCACCGCCGCCACCGCCATGCCCCGTTACCTGAACAATCGGGCAGCAACCATCTATGCCGGCTCCAACGAGATTCAGCGGGACATTCTGGCCAAGCGCGAGCTGGGGCTCTAGACCAGTAGTGACCTCAGGTGCGGGTTCAACATGCGCCCCGCAGGATCGAGAGCGGCCCTCACCTCGGAGAACGCCTGCCATTGCGGGTACAGCGTTTTGAGCTGCCCCGCCTGCAGCGAGTGCAGCTTGCCCCAGTGCGGCCGCCCTTCGTACCGCCAGAAGATCGGTTCCACCGCATCGAAGTACGGCCGGTAGTCCTCATCAGCAAACTGGTGAACCGAGATCGAAGCGCCTTCCCGCTCGTGAAACATACTGAGCCAGATATCGTCCGCCTTCGTGTATCGATACTCGATGGGAAACACCACCGGAACGGATTCCTCACGAATGTAGTCCAGCACGTCGACGAGGCACTGCGGTCCCGCATGCGCCGGCACCGTGTATTCCATCTCGCGGAATCTAAGCAGCCGATCGTGGGTCAGCACCGCATGGCCCGGACCCCGGCGGATTCCGGGCACATCCGAGCCCAGCATGCCCAACGCGCTGTTGTAGAGAAAATCGCCGACCAGCGGCAGGGTGCCGATGCTCTGGTAGGCATCGCGCAGCGCATAGGCCGCGAGCGGGTCTTCCGTTTCCTGTTCGGCCGCCACCGGCCCGTCGATCTCGTTGGTGCGAATGACGAGGGCGAGATCTGTGTGCGGAAACGCGTAAAGCTCGAAATTGCGATTGTTCGCCCGTTCTTCGTCAATGCGCTCGAGCACTTCCGGTAACCGCTCGAACTGCGAACGCTCCTCCAGGAACATCGCAGGTACGGTCGACACGGTGATCCGGGTGACGATACCCAGAGCCCCCAGCGAGCACCTGGCGGCATGAAAAACATCCGCGTTCTTGTCAGCGCTGCATTCGATCAGCTCGCCCGCAGGCGTCGCGATGGTCAGCGCCCTGATGAAGCTCGACAACGAACCGAAGTTGTGCCCGGCACCATGGGTCGATGTCGCCGTGGCCCCCGAAATGGTCTGATAGTTGATATCAGGCAGGTTCGGCAGTGCGTGGCCTTGTGCGTGCAGCGCAGGACCGAGCTGGTGCAGCCGGGTTCCCGACCAGACTTCAGCCGTGTGCGCGGCATCGTCAACCGCAATCACCCCGTTCAGCCGGTCGGTTGCGACCAGCGTGCCATCCGTAGGCACCAGGGCGCTGAACGAATGTCCGGAACCCACCGGTCGGATAGCGCCGCCTCGCGACATGAGCGCAAGCAGTTCGTCTTCTGTCTCCGGCGCCGCCCGTCCTGCCGGCACGCAGCCCTGGTTGGCCGCCCAGTTGATCCAGGGCAGGGTCTCCCCTGGGGTGAAATCGAGCCCCGTGCCCTGGTCCGGCCCGGTAGTACCCGGCTTGCAGCCGCCAACCGCAAGAAGCGGCGCGCCGAGAAAGACCCGCCGCCTCATGGCGAAGCCCCTGAATCAGCAAGTCCGCTGAGCGCTTCGACGAGGTGACGGATCTCCGCTTCCGTGCAATACCCGCATGTGCCGAGCGGCGGCATACTGCCCTTGCCGAGCACGGTGTTACGCACCAGCACCTCGAAGCCCTGGGCGTTACGCTCGCGCCACATGTTTGTGTCACCCATCACCGGCGCCGTGGTTTCCGCGCGGGAGTGGCATTCAGCGCAGATCACCGCAAGCACCTGCGCTTCACGGGGACTGAGATCCACTGCCCACGAATTCGTGGCAAACAATCCTATGACAACTGACGACATTGACCTGAACATCTGAAGTACCCGCATCACTGCCTCCGGGCTAAGGATAAGCCCATCCTGAAAGTGGATGCGACACGAATAGCGCGTCTCGACAATGAACGGATCAATCGGCGACCGCCTCGCCACTTTCACGCCACCGCCGCATCTCAGTCTCAGTCGCCTTCGGCGAGAACAACCCGGTTGCTGCGTAGAAAATACCCAGAAGCGGTGCGACCCAACAGGCGAACGACAACGGGATATACAGCAGATTCTCAAGGTGACCGGCATTCACGCCGAGCCCGAGCGCTGCGATGACGTAAGCCCCTCCGGCATTCCAGGGAATGAGCGGTGACATCAGCGTGCCGCCCTCCTCCACCCCACGTGACAGGTTCAGCGTGGAATAGCCCATGCCGCGATAGACCGGTGCGTACATGCGGCCGGGCAGCGCAATCGACAGGTACGGGTCACCCGCGACCAGGTTCGTCGCGAAGGAAGTGCCGATGGCGGCGCTCTGAATGCCTGCGAAGCTGTGCACCCGTTTTCTGATTGCCGAGATGATCGCTTCCAGACAACCCGTCCTTTCGAGCGCGCCGCCGAAACCAAGCGCAATGAGAATCAGCGACACCGTCCACATCATCGACTGCACACCGCCGCGATTGAGCAGGCTGTCGATTTCCATGATGCCCGTGGAAATCGCATACCCGTTATTGGCATAGTCGAACAGCGCCTCAACCGACTCGCCCTGGGTAAGCATCGCGGTAACCGCGCCCACCACCACCCCCGCAAACAGCGACGGAATCGGCGGATACTGCCGAATGGCGAGCGCCATAACCACCAGAGCCGGCAGCAGCAGCCAGACCGAGATATTGAAGTTCGCATCGAGCCCGTGGGTGATCGCTTCAATCTTCTCAAAAGAAACCGCTGCCCCATCGATTACAAAGAACCCCACCAGAACGTAGATGACCAGGGCAATCAGCATCGCCGGTACGGTCGTCGGCATCAGATTCCTGATGTGCGCGAAAATGTCGGTCGCCGTGACCGCAGAGGCCAGGTTGGTAGTATCGGACAGGGGTGAGATTTTGTCGCCGAAGAACGCACCGGACACGATCGCGCCAGCCGTCCAGTACATGGGGATGTCGAACCCCGCACCAATCCCCATGAGGGCAAGCCCGACGGTGCCAACCGTGCCCCAGGACGTGCCCAGGGAAACCGACACCACGGCGCAGATCAGCATAGCGGTGGCGAGAAACCACTCGGGCGAAACCAGCAGCAGTCCGTAGTAGATGATGCTCGGCACCGTCCCGCTGGCAATCCACACGCCGATGATCATGCCCACCGTCAGCAGCACGGAAACCGAAGGCAGCGCCACATGAATGACGTGGAACAAACCTTTTTCAATCTCGCCCCAACCAAGCCCGAGGCGCACGCCAACAAGGCTTGCCAGCGCGAGGCCGATAGCCAGAGGGATGTGCGGTTCAAAATGACCGAAGTAGAAAATCTGCAGGCCCAGTATGCCGAGCGTCAGCACGATCGGCGTAAGCGCCAGAAGCACGCCAGGGTTCGGGTGCGGCTGCTGCGTCGGCGTCATCTGTGGCCCCTCACAAACGCCACATTATGCCGCAGGGCCACACCCGGGTGACAGGGCACGTCGGGTTGGGTACTTTGACGGGGGAGAAAAAATCAGGATGGAAACCATGATCGACCTGAACCTCAGCGGCCGACAGGCCGTCGTCACCGGCGCGAGCCTCGGCATCGGCGAAGCGGTGGTCAAAGAGCTTGCAGACCTCGTCGCCGAGGTCATTTTCTGCGCCCGCACTCAGGACGCTATCGATGCGCTCAGCGCCTACAGCGATCGCATCACCGGGCAGGTCGCCGACATGAGCGACCAGGCTTCGACAGACGCCTTTCTCGACGCGGTGGAAGCAGCCGGTGGCGCTGACATCCTGATCAACAACGTCGGCGCCAGCCCGTCGCGCAACTTTCTGTATATGAGCGATCAGGATTGGGTGGATCTGCACGAACTGAACGTACTCTCCGCGGTGCGCTGCACCCGGCGCCTGTTGCCGAAGATGCGCAAGCAGAAATGGGGACGCGTGGTGATGATCGCCAGCGGCGCCGCGAAGTACCCGAACGCCGCGCTCATCGATTACGGCGCAACCAAAGCGGCGATGATTTCCATGAGCAAATCCCTCGCCCGCAAGTACGGCGCCGACGGCGTGCTCATCAACTCGATTCTGCCCGGCCTGATCCACACGGCCATGTGGGAACGAGCCGCAAGCGAGATCGCCGAAGCCTCCGACAGCACCATGGAAGCGGTGCTCGAACGTAACGGCAGAACGGTGCCCGTGGGTCGCTACGGCACGTCAGAGGAAGTCGCGCAGGTGGTGGCGTTTCTCTGCACAAACGCCGCCTCCTACGTCAACGGCGCGGCCATCGAGGTAGACGGCGGCTCAGCCGCACATATTTGAGACAACGGCGAAGGAAGCGACGCGCATGAACGTAAAACAATGGCTGATCAACGGTAATCCCCGGGGTCGTCCGCTACAGCTTGATGACTTCACCGCCCACGAGACGCAGTTCGATGACCTGCAGGATGGTCGCATACGCGTCCGGGTGGAATACCTGAGCTTCGATCCATCGCAGAAAGGCCAGATGGAAAACATCTCCGGCTACTCATCGGGCCAGGCGCTCGGTGACATCATGGTCGCCCGCGGCATCGGCGAGGTGATCGAGAGCCGCGTGCAGGATGTCCCGGTCGGCGCCAGGGTGGTCGGCCCGGTGGGCTGGCAGGAAGTCGCCGATCTCGAGGCGGGCACCTTCGAAGTGGTGGAGAACGACGATCTGCTCACGGCCCGACTCGGCGTGCTCGGCAGCACCGGCCTCACGGCTTACTTCGGCCTGCTGCGCGTGGGCCAACCACAGCCGGGCGACGTGGTGTTGGTATCTGGTGCGGCAGGCGGCGTGGGCTCCGTTGTTGGCCAGATCGCCAAACTGATGAGCTGTGAGGTGATCGGCACCGCCGGCGGCCCATCGAAGTGTGCCTGGCTCACCGACGAGCTCGGTTTCGATGCGACCATCGACTACAAAGCAGAGCGCATCAAGCATCGTTTGAGCGAACTTGCGCCCGGCGGCATCAATGTCTTCTTCGACAACGTCGGCGGCGTGGCGCTGAACGACGCCCTGACGCGTATCGCCACCGGCGCCCGTGTGGTGATCTGCGGTGGCATATCGCGGTACGGCGAAGCCCGACCCGACGGCCCGACCAACTATTTCAACATCGTCTTCAGACAGGCAACGATGGCTGGCTTTCTGCTCAGCGGTTACGAGCGGGAGTACCCCGAAGCGCGCAGACGCCTGAGCGGCTGGATCCGCGACGGTAAACTCGTGCACCGAGAGGACATCCAGCATGGCTTCGAAAATGCGCCCGCGACGTTGATTCGTCTGTTCACCGGCGCGAACATGGGCAAGCAACTGCTGAAGCTATAGGAAACGCACAATGACCCAGCAGAACAATCCCGTTGCCGTCATCACCGGCGCGGGCACAGGCATCGGCCGGGCCACAGCGCTGCGCTTCACCCGCGAAGGCTTTACGGTCGTCGCGGTGGGTCGGCGCATGAGCGTGCTCGAAGAAACCCGCGAGCTCGCGGCAGGTCTTGCCGGTACGGTGGTGCCCTTCTCCGCCGACGTCAGCAGTGAAGAAGACGTGCGCCGATTGACGGACCATGCCGTCGGCCTCGGTCGCTATACCTGCCTGGTCAATAACGCCGGCGTTGGCTGGAGCTACGGCGTGGATCACCCCGGCAGCATGGCGGCGCTGCGCGACACCACCCCGGCGCAATGGCGCGAGGTGCTGGCGATCAATCTCGATTCAGCCATGCTCACCTGCCACGAAGCGCTGAAGCACTTTGCAGCCGGCTGCAGCATCGTCAACGTGTCCAGCGGCGGCGGCCTGCGCGGCATGGCTGACGCGCACGCCTATGCCACCGCCAAAGCCGGCATGATCAACCTCACCCGCTCGCTGGCCAAGACCTACGGTCCTGAAGGCATTCGCAGCAACGTCATCGCGCCGGGTTTTGTGTCCACCGACATGGTGCAGCCGGTGATCGACTCGGAAGAAAACCCGTTCAACGACGAAACCATGCGCTTTCAGGTTTCGCCGCTTGGCCGCCCCGGTGAGCCTGACGAGATCGCCGCGGCCATCTGGTTCATGGCGCATGAGGCTACCTACTGCAATGGCGCCGTACTCACAGTGGATGGCGGCAGCCTGGCCTGACAGAAAGACGCACACACCACATCGACAGAGAGACACCCCACATGAGCGAAGCAAACAAACCCTACGACGCCCTCATCATCGGCTCCGGCTTCGGAGGTCTGTACGCGCTGCATCATCTTCGCGACGACCTCGGCCTCAACGTGCGCGCGTTCGACGGCGCCGGCGGGGTGGGCGGCACCTGGTGGTACAACCGCTATCCCGGCGCCCGGGTGGATGCGCCGAGCAGCCCGTTCTACGCCTACACCTTCAGCCAGGACCTGGTGAACGAATGGGAGTGGACCGAGACCCAGACCTCCCAGGCCTCTGTGCTTTCTTATCTGGAACACGTCGCCGACCGCTTCGATCTCACCAAAGACATCCAGTTCAACACCTGGATCACCGACGCCCGCTACGACGAAACCCGCCAGAGCTGGACCATCGAAACCCACACGGGCGAGCAGTTCACGGCGCAGTTTCTGATCTGCGCCACCGGCGCACTGTTCGTCGCCAACAAACCCGATTATCCAGGCATCGACGACTTTGCCGGCGAGTGCTATCACACCGGTCGCTGGCCCCATGACAAAGTCTCGTTCGAAGGAAAGCGCGTGGCCGTCATCGGCACGGGCTCCTCCGGCATCCAGTGCATTCCCGAAATCGCTAAAGAAGCCGCGCACGTGACGGTATTCCAGCGCACCGCTCAGTATTCGTTGCCGGCGCGCAACCGCCCTCTCGCCAAAGAGGAACTCGATCAGGCTCGAGCAGACTGGGAACAGCTTCGCACCTCCATGCGCTACCGAGGCGGCTGGCCGTTCAAGACGAGCCGGCGCAGAGCTTCCGAAGCCACACCTGAGGAGCGCCATGCACTATACGAGCAGCTCTGGGCTCAGGGTGGCATCCATCTGGCCATCAACAGCTACGCCGGCGTGCTGAGCAAAAAGGCGCTGAACGATGAGGTGTCCGAGTTCGTGCGCGGTAAGATCCGCGAGATCGTCAAAAATCCTGAAACGGCCGAGAAGCTCATGCCGAGCTACTACTTCGGCACCAAACGGCTGATCCTCGACAACGGCTACTTCGAAACCTACAACCGCGACAACGTGTCATTGGTCGACATCCGCCAGGACCCGATCCAGCGTTTTACAGAAACAAGCATACATACAAGCTCCGGCGAGCATCCCATCGATATGCTGGTGCTCGCCACGGGCTTCGATGCGGTCAGCGGCTCGATGCTGAACCTGAACCCCAAAGGCCGGGGTGGACTGAGCCTGAAGGAGAAGTGGGCGCAGCGATTCGATAATTACCTCGGCACCACCATCGCCGGTTTTCCGAACCTCTTCATGATCCACGGCCCGGGCGCACCCGGCGTGTTTTTCACCATGCCGCTCGGCGGCGAGCTGACCACTGCATGGATCGGCCGATGCATCCAGCATCTGCGCGACAGGAACCTGGGTGCTGTTGAGGCCACGGAAGACGCCGAAAGCCTCTGGGACCGGGAAATCAACAGCATCGCCGAGCGCACCCTCTACCCGCAGACCGACTCCTGGTACATGGGCGCCAACGTTCCCGGCAAGCCGAGGCAGTTCCTCGGCCACCTGCGCGGCTCCCAGTACTTCGACCGGCTCACCGAAGTCGCCGAAGCCGGCTACGAGGGGTTTGCGGTCGAGCCCGGCCGCAAGGCTTAGGCCGCCGATGCGCCGATGCTGTTCAGCAGGTCCATGGCCTGCACCAGCGCGTTCGCCTGGGCGTCTCTGGGCGCATCGATGCGTAGGGTCAGACCGTTAATGCCCGCGTCTGCGTAGGTCTGAAAACGCTCTCTGACCATTTGTGGGGTTCCCACAGCACCAAATTGGGTCACCATGGCATCGGGCACGCGCTTTGCCGCCTCCTCACGCCGGCCTTTGATCCACAGCTCCTGAATGGCCAGTGCATCGTCGGTGAAGCCGGCGCGCTTGAAGGCATCGTTGTAAAAGTTGGTGTTGGCGCTGCCCATGGCGCCCATCTGAAACGCCACGCCAGGCCGTAGCCGGTCGATGAGCGCCTCCACGTCTTCGCCGATCGATACCGTGCACGCTGCGTTCAGAAAGATGTCGTCCATGCTGCGTCCAGCAGCTTCGGCACCGCGACGGACATGCGCCAGGTGCGCTTCCGCATGGTCCGGCGAGAAGGACGTGCCGAGCCAGCCGTCGGCGGCCTCGCCGGTAAACTCGAGAGACCTGGGCGCGAGTGTCGCAAGATAGATGGGGATGTGCTTCGGCGGATGGTCGAGGCGCAGCGCCTTGCCCTCCCCGCCAGGCCTCGGCAGCACGAAATGTTCCCCCTCAAACTTGAGCTTTTCACCCGCGAAGGCCATGCGCAGAATCTTTACGGTTTCCTTGAGCCGCCCCAGGGGTTTGGCGTAGGCCACGCCGTGCAGCCCCTCCACGACCTGCGGCCCACTCACACCCAGGCCGAGCAGAAAGCGCCCCTGTGAAAGCTCATTGAGCGAAAGCGCCGTCATGGCGGTCATGGAAGGCGTGCGGGCACTGATCTGCATGATGCCGGTACCGAGCTTGATCCGCTCGGTCTTGGCCGCAAGGTAAGCGAGCGATGTCACGGCGTCAGACCCCCAGGCCTCTGCCGACCAGACGCTGTCGACACCCGCGCGCTCCGCCTCCAGCACCACATCGACAAGCGCCGCGGCGTTGCTGCGTGCGTACCCACCGACCGCGATGGCCGCCTTCAAACCCTTGCTCATGGCCAGATCCTGCAGTGAATGAACGGACACTCTGCCCGGACTGGCGCGACCGATCAACGAACCGCTCACCACGCACTCAAAGGCTAACGCCCTGTTCACGTCATTGGTGTACCCTTCGAGACATGCTCAAGTTCCAACAGCCCCCGAAAGCCTACGAGGATGTCTACCTCGAAGAGACCGACGAGCCGTTGCCGGAGGTGCTGAACCCCAACACGCGCTACGTGTTTCTCAGCACCCTGGCCAAAGGCGGCAAGTCGATCATCAGCACGGTCAGAGACCGCCACCTGCAACGCGTGGTGGTGCATAAAAGCCTGCGCCCGGAATTCGTTAACGATCCCCAGGAGCAATTGCGCCTGCTGCGGGAAGCGCGGGTGTCGGCAAAACTACAGCATCCAAGCACGGTGCCAGTCTACGAGATCGGCCGAGACCGCAAGGGCAACGTCTACTTCACCATGAAGCTCGTGCACGGTTACACCCTGCGAGAAATCATGGATTACCGGGAGCGCTACGACCTCATTCAGCTCATCGAAGTCATCGAGCAGATCGCGCAAGGCCTTGCCTACGCCCACGACCACGGCGTGGCGCACCGCGACATCAAACCCGAGAACATTCTCGCCGGCCCCTACGGCGAGGTGCTGCTCGTCGACTGGGGGCTGGCGAAAGTGTGGCGCAAAGACGGCTCCACCACGCCAGAACTGGCAACCGGTATCACGGTTGAAGGAAGCGACAACACCCTCACCGGCCACGGCAAGCTGCAGGGCACCCCCATCTACATGTCTCCGGAACAGATCAGACGGGACCCGGGCATCGGCTACAGCACCGACATCTACAGCCTGGGCGTGGTGCTCTACGAACTGCTGACTGGACAGGTACCTTTCAATGCCGAGCACACCTATGAAGTGATCGACATGGTGGAGAACCAGCCGCCGCCAAAGCCCAGCTCAGTCAGCAAGTACCCGGTACCGAGAATGCTGGAAAAGCTGGTGATGCGCTGCCTCAGCAAAGACCCGGCAAAGCGCCCGGACACGCAGGAAATGATTCAGATCCTTCAGGCCGACTGGCACCGGGAGCTGCTCGCCTGAGCAATTTTGCGCCCCCCAAAAAAAACGGAGCGGTAAACCGCTCCGTTCCCTCAAGCCACATCGACCGATCAGTGATCAGGCGAGCGCTTCCTTGGTCACCTTGACGATGATCGCCGCAACCTTGTACGGATCGGCGTTGGACGCCGGACGACGATCTTCGAGACGCCCTTTCCAGCCGTCTTCAACCGTACCGATCGGAATACGGATGGACGCACCACGGTCTGATACGCCGTAGCTGTACTGATCGATGGCCTGCGTTTCATGCTTACCGGTCAGGCGCTGTTCGTTGTGCGCACCGTAAACGGCGATACATTCGGGCACGTACTTGGCGAACTGGTCGCACACCTTGGTGAAGACCGCCTCCTCGCCTGCGTCGCGCATGGCGCCGTTGGAGAAGTTGGCATGCATGCCGGAGCCGTTCCAATCGGTGTCACCGAGCGGTTTCGGATGCCAGTCGACCGCCAGGTCCCACTTCTCGGCGGTGCGTTCCAGCAGGTAGCGCGCCAGCCAGATCTCGTCGCCCGCACGCGCAGCGCTCTTGGCGAAAATCTGGAATTCCCACTGGCCTGCTGCGACCTCTGCGTTGATGCCCTCGACGTTGAGCCCCGCTTCCAGACACAGGTCCAGGTGCTCTTCGATCAGCTCGCGGCAATAGGCATTGCGTGCGCCGACGGAGCAGTAGTACGGGCCCTGAGGCGGCGGGTAACCGCCGGGGGGGAAGCCCGGTGGCAGGTTGGTGCTGGGATCCCACAGGAAATACTCCTGCTCGAAACCGAACCAGAAGTCGTCATCATCGTCTTCGATAGTCGCCCGACCGTTTGACGGGTGCGGCGTACCGTCGGCGTTCAGCACTTCGGTCATGACCAGGTAGGAGTTCTTGCGGCCCGGGTCGGGAATGATGGCCACCGGCTTGAGGAGGCAGTCTGAGGCATTACCTTCCGCCTGCTCCGTTGAGCTGCCGTCAAACGACCACATGGGGCACTCCTCCAGAGTTCCGCCGAAATCAGAGCGGACCATGGTCTTGCTGCGCAGGCTTTGTGTGGGCTTGTAGCCGTCCAGCCAGATGTATTCCAACTTACTTTTCATCAAAAAACTCCAAACGGTTTTGTCTGTTATCGGGCCAATGCCCTTTCAACGCTAGCGCGGGAAGACTTCGCCGAGCACCAAATCAGTGCATATACACGACCGGCCTGGCCCAGTACCCCATTTTGGTGCATCGTGGCTCATTTGAATTCACCCCTTACGCCCCGGACAGAGAAGGTACTACTGCACCAACTCCTGGATCGTTTCTAGAGATCGCCCCGAAAGCATTGTTTTTTCTGAGATTCAGCGCTTTCGATCGCTCGCTCTGCGTGCCGACCCGTGCCCGACCCCAATCTGGGTCGCTGCGGCTATCCCGCTTTGCATAACTGTCTTTGCAATAGCTATGCCAGACGACCTGGGCCATATTCGCATGCACATCACGGGGCAGCCGGCGGCTCAGGCATGTGGATCAGCGGCCAGGGCGAGGACTCCGCCCCTTCGGCAATCGGCACCTCGATGACGCACGGTGCATTCAGGGCCAACGCTTCCGGCAGCACGCGAGCCAGCACCTCAGGATTCTCCGCGCGGAACCCGCGAACGCCGAAGATTTCCGCGAGCGCGGCAAAGTCTGGATTCCTTCGGCGGGCGCCGATGACCCGCCCCTCGAAAGCCGTCATCTGATCGCGCAGGACGTTTCCGTAGGATGCGTTGTTGAAGACAATCGTCACTACCGCGATGCCATATTCGGCAGCGGTGGCCAGCTCCTGAACGCCGAACATGAAGCCGCCGTCGCCAGTTGCGCACACCACCGCCCGCTCCGGATTCGCCACTTTCACACCGAGTGCCGTTTGGAAACCGAAGCCGAGGGTCCCCTGGTAGCCTTCGCTGACATAGGTACGGGGCTCATACACCGGAAAGCCAAAGAACGAGGTGAAGCCCGTCTGCGAGACCTCGGGCACAAAGAAGCCATCGCGGGGTAAGCAGGCACGGATGACGTCCAGATAGGCCATCTGCGGCTGGATTGTCTCGCAGAGCCTGCGTGCCCGGAACTTCGCTTGCTGAATCTCCCCAAGACGATCCGCGCGCGCGCTTCCCGCCGGCGCCAGCAAGTCGTAAAGAGCACGGCAGGCTGCATCGGCATCACCGTGCACCGCCACGTCAGGCTCGAGCCGCGCAAATTCCGCCGGATCGATATCGACGCGAATGAGCTTTGGCCCCAAGGGCTTCCGCTCATAACGCATCATGTCCCGCCAACGCATGTAGATCATCTCCAGGCGGGAACCGATGCCCAGCACCAGATCCACTTCATCGAAAAGAAGCCGAGCGGCAACCGACGACACACCCAGCGGGTGATCTTCCGCAACAACCCCACGACCGCTGCGGAACGCGGTAACCGGTGCATTCAGCAGTTCGGCAAGCGCTTGAACGGCTTCAGACGCATGCTGCGCCCCCGCCCCACACATGATCAGTGGGCGCTTCGCCGACTGCAGAAGTTGTGCGGCTGAACGGAGGGCATCCTCGTTCAGAACAGGCTGGACCAGATCCAAAGGCGCATCAGGCACATCGACGGAGGCCACTTGGGCCATATCATCCCAACACATCTCCACCGATACAGGACCGGGACGGCTTTCCGCTGCGACCTTCAAAGCCTCGGAGACGACCGTGGGCGCCATGGCAGGGTCGGCCACGGAAAACGCATCTTTGAGGAATGACTTCAGCGTCGCGCGCTGATCCGGCAGTTCATGCAGGTGCCCACGCCCCGAACCGAGATACGCGCTCGGCACCTGGCCCGTGAGGCACAGCACCGGCGAGCACGTGCCATATGCCGTGCAAAGCGCTGCGGATGTATTCAGAACGCCGGGCCCAGGTACCACGGCAAATGCCGACGGTCGCCCTGTCGATCTGGCATGCCCAAGCGCCATGTAAGCGGCGCCCTGCTCGTGCCGCGGCACGATGGTCGGCACCTCGTGGACCGCCAGCGCATCGAACAACGGATAGATCTGCGCACCGGGAATGCCATAAACAACGTCGATGTCATTCGCGAGGATCGTGCGCACAATGGCCTCGCCGCCGCTCATGGTCCGCTTCTCTTTCATGTGACCGCTCGCAACCAAACTCTCGCAGTATCAGGTGCCAACACAACCCACCGATACTGACATATAAACGCAAACATAAGACCAATGCCTCAGGGACGTAGCGCGGTATCCCAGTGCTCGACGAGCATGCCATCCTGCACGCGGAACATGTCGAACCATGTTGTCGTATATGTGGCTCCGTCGGCGTCGACGGCCTCGCGAACGAAGGCCAGCGTGACGAGATCCCGCTCCGCGGTGATCGCGACGAGCCGGTCGATATGGTCTTTGACCTCGCTCCGCTTCGTGCCGATCGCCCGGAAGAAGGCTTTCACCGCCTCTCGCCCTGTCTCGGCATTCGGGTTGTGCTGGTGATAGTCCGGCGCCAGGTACCTGTCGGCCGCGTCGATGTCACCAGCCTGCAGGAATTCGCGCCACATATTCCAGACCAGCCGCTTGTTGGCGGCAAGCTGAGGGTCGTCGCTTTCGAGCATCGCACGCTGCGCGTCAGGCGAAGCGGCCAGCACCGGTTCCGAGGCGTGCAAACCGATCGGCACAACAGCCAGAAGAAATAGAATGACTCGCATGTTATTGCCTTTTTAGAGTTGTACGTATTCCGACCCGGCGGGCCGGTGCGATCATGATTGCACCGGCTCGGCACATCCGCAAATCGTCCTTCAAAGCAGCCGTCCGTCGGCAACAGCCGAGCTCTGAACCAGCACGATTACGCGGAAGCGTACGAGAGCACCCGATCCAGAATCGTTTCGGTGTGCCTGTAAAACACCAGATCACACGCATCTGAAAGCAACATCAGTTCCGCGTTCGCACCTTCCTCGATCACGCCGAGCACGCGCTCTCTGCGATGGTTCTGGTCCTGCTCGCCGACAACGAAAGTCACGGGCCGCCGGAGCAAGGCTGCAACACCTGCAGACGTGTAGCGACCAGTGCTTGAAACATCAGACAAATAGCCATCAACGCCTTTCTCGGCCAAAGCCCTCGCACCGTGCATGATCGCGCTGTATACCTGAGGGTCTTCCAGAAGCTTTCTATCCCACGGATGTGGATAGTGAGATTCCAGATATCGACGAGCCCCATAGCGTTGGGCAAACGCATGGCGAGTCTTGACGATGAAGCGCGCCATCGCCGGGCTGTGCATGGAGGCGAAAAACATCATTCTGAGCAGCGGGTTGAGCTGCCTGAACGCCTCGTCTCTCATCGGCAACGGCGGCGCTACCGAAACCACCCCCTTAATCCGCTCCGGTGCGATCTCCAGCAGCTGCATCGCCGCGATATTGCCCATGACGCGCGCAAGCAGGGTAACCTGCTCGATCCCGAGCGCATCCATGAGCACGAGGATGTCTTCGGCAATCTGGCTCGAAGGCATGTTGCTACCCTGCGGCAGCGGATCGGTCCGGCCGTAATGCGGGCGAAGTGGTGCGACCAACTTGAGCTGACGAGCCTGCAGCATCGCCACCCCTTCAGCGGTCCAACCGTCCACGCAGATTTCGTCATGCATGAAAAGGACCGGCTGGCCATCTTCTGCGCCGAGAATCGAGTACTCCAGCCGCCTACCGTCCGGCAGCACGAACAGCCGGGATTGATCGTCGCGCGGGAACGGCGCAGCACCCTCGTCGCTCACCTTCGTCTGAATCTCATCTCCGGGACCCGCATAGAGGGTCGCGCTCAACCCCACCATGAAACGGATCAGTTCCGGCATGCTGCCGGCCCCAGTCTTGTCGTAGATCCTGCGAATCTGCGTCCGCACCGTGGCCACAGACGCGCCACGGACCTCAGCGATCTGCTCGACGCCATGGCCCTCAATGAGCAACCGCACAACATCGACCTCAGCATCGGTGAGCTCGAAAGATTCGAGCAGAAGGGTTGCCTGCTGCACATCCCAGATCACTTCGGTGGTGCTGATTCGATAGCCGTCGGACTGCTGCTCCAGCACGGCGAGCAGGCGTCCGGGCCGGTCGGTGCGCTGTGCGAGAAATGCGCGACGTTCGACCTTCTTACCCGGTTGCCGGCAGGCGATGGAGAACTTGCGGATTTCACTATGAGCAAAGCCATCGAGCGGCAGATCCTCCGCTCGAGCACCCGGCGCGAGCTGGTAAACGGCCTGCGCTGCTTCGTTCACCGAGATCACCACGCCATTGAAGCCGATGCGAAGTGTCGGCGTTGCTTTGTCATCGGCCGAAGGGCCGTTCAACCGCTCGAGCAGCGCCACAGCCATAGTCATGTGGTTTTCTGCCTGAAACGCATCGCTGTCGGGCTGCTCGATACTCGTATTGCCGAGGCGATCTACCCAACGCTGCACGGTGATATCCAGGGCAGCAGGGTCCAGCGTTGCCGCATAGATGCTCTCGACCAGCTGCTCTTCTGAATCCGCCACAACTGCTAAGGCCAACCTGAGAGTTTGCCTTAGAATGCCACGACGGGATGGCAACCAAAAGCTCGCGCGGCGGATTCCCAGGGGGCTGTGCTCATGGTAGCTCCTGCGTATGATCGTTACTCGTAGTTTGCAGGCTCGCGCCAACAGCGCTCCAGAATGAGGACTTTGCCATGAACAAGCTTTCTTTTTCGGCGATCGCCGCGATCTTTGTCGTCGGCTTTCTTGTGATCTTCGGTTCCCGGCTGTTCCAGAGCGTACCCGCCGGTCATGTCGCCGTTGCCACTCTTTTCGGCAAGGTTCAGGAACGTCCGTACGAAGAAGGCCTGCACATACCGGTCAATCCACTGTATGAATGGCACCTATTCGACGTGCGGCAGAAATCCCACAAAGAAAAGGCCAGCGTACCGAGCCAGGATCAGCTGCAGACACAGGTGGACGTCAGCGTTCAGTACCGACTGCAGGGCACGGAGGCACCAAGAATACTTCAGGAAACAGGCCTGGCATCACAGGTGATCGACGTGCACCTGGTGCCCAAGCTGCGTTCGGTGCTGCGGGAGCAGGGAAAGTCCATCCGACGCGCGGAGGACTTCTTCCTTGAAGAGACGCAGAACCGGCTGCAGGGCACCCTCCTCACCGAGTTGCAGTCCTATCTTTCCGACAAAGGCGTGAACGTCGAAGCCGTACTCATCCGCGACATCAACCTGCCCGCCTTCATCTCCAAGGCCATCGAATCTAAAAAAGAACGCGAGCAGGAGGTCGAGAAGCAGAAAGCGGAGCTCGAGCGCTTCCGTACTGAGCAGCAACAGAAGATCGCCGCGGCTCAGGCAGAACGCGCCGCCGCGGAGGAAATGGCCGCCCGCCAGAGGGTGCTCGCCGACGCGCGCGCCTACGAAATCGAAGCGGTGAATAAAGCCATCGGCAGCAACCCCAACTACCTGAAGCTGCAGGCGCTGGAGTCACTGCAGGCCATATCCAAAGACCCAGCCGCCAAAGTCTACTTTCTCAACGGCGACAGCCCCAATCCGCTGCCGCTGATGCATATGGGGGAGAAAGGTTGATCCTGGGCAGTGCGAGAGGCCCGGTCTTCTGCCCCCCTACTCCTCGTAGGGCTGAACCGCGATTGTCACGATCGACTTCCTGAATGGAAAACTGCTGCCGCCCGAACCCCATGAAGGCTGGATGGTCGACGCATCTGCCGCCTGAAAAGCACTGGCCAGCCAGCTCGGGGATTTGCCACCATTGAAGTTGGTTGTGACGATATCGGTGAACCCGTTCGGATGGAAATCCTGCGTAGCGCCGAACGCAGCATTGGGTGCATAAAGGAACGACAGCACCAGCGAACGATCCCGCGCCACTTCAAGCAAAGGCCCACCGGACTGGTTGCCACTCAGACCCAAAGCTGCAGCGTCTGCAATGGGCATATCCCGATCCCACGCACCGCTGACTCTCAGCATGAGGAGCGATACCCGCCGGCCGACGCCGTCCTGGTGAGAAACAACCACGTCGGTTGGAAACACAGGGGCTGGTTTCCACCACGCCGCCACCGTACCTTCGCCTCCCAGCACGGGGTTTTCCTGCAGAATCGGCGTCCAGCTGGGATCGTCGATGCTGAGCACCGGGTCCTGAAAGGAAGCCCCCGCAAGAAGGATGAGCAGGTCTCCATCGGTCGCCGCAGCCGGCATCGGCAAAGAAAGGCTACCGGCGGTGTTCGCATCGGCAAAGCTCCAATCGTCTGCCGTATTGGCATAATCCGCGGCAGGCGGCCACTGCAGGGTGGAGAACCCACTCTGCGCAGGCGTCGGATCCTTCGCGCCGGCGCCAGCGACACCTTGCGCCATCACCGTGAACGGACTCTCTCCGAGATTGCTGCGATCGTCGAACAGATACGTCCAATCACCTTTTGCTGCCCCCTTTCTGATGGCCAAGGAGCCCTCGTTTTTGTAGGGAACACCCGACCAGACGCCGTCATCGCCATTCCACCAGAAACCCCGATTGTCGCGCACTTCGACGTTGACAATGTCTGTGAGCGAGCCGATGTTGCTTCCGTTGTAGACACGACCGCCGTCAATACGGACTGGGCGCGGGAGAAAGACTGCATTCGCTTCAGGTACCGTGATCGTCGTGTCGACGTCGCCTTCGTCTACCTGAAACCGTTTCGCCGCCGGCGAGCCATCCGTGAGCTGCGACAGATCGCGTGCTCGCGCAACCAACCTGTAACGTCCGCTGCCTTCGCTGCCGCCGTTGAACGTGTAAGACCAGCTACCTGCCGAAACATCCACGCGATGTCCTGGGCGCGTCGAACGAAAATCGCCGCTGTCCTGATCCCACCAGAGCCCATTGGCCCGATCGCGCACATCCACGATCACGTCTCTCAGTTCGCGGTTATCGCTTGCTGAGCCGCTGAGTACAACAGAGCTCGTCGTGAACGAGGGGTTGCCCGATACCGGCACGTCGATCGCCGTGTTCGGCGCAACGCCATCGACAACGAAATTCCGTGTGATGTGCTCTGTCTCGCTTCCTGTTGGGCCATAGTTGAATTTCATCTCGAGGGTGAAGGTGTAGGTACCATCAGGGAAGTCCGCAAAAGGCAGCGTGCGGCCCATGCGCCAAGCGCCGAGGCTATCGCCAAAGCCATGGTTCTCGCCGCATCGATGCACAACAGCCTTCGCGCCAGAGCCGATCACACATTCGAGATCTTCGTTGTCGATCTCGGAGTTCTGCCAACCACGAGTGCCGTTGTTCCAGAAGCGGCCGCTCGCGTCCACAATCCGCCAGCGCGCGTAGCTCATGCTCGGCACCCAGGGGTTGAGGAAGCGGTCAGATTCGTACTGCCCGTAGAAAACCGGTGCGTTCGTGTTGTTGAAAAGCATCATCTCAACAGGCACACCCACACCGATATAGGAATTTGCCAGTGTGGGCGGTGTGCAAATTATCGAAGCAACAAGCAAAGCAATACCAGTAAGGCGAGATCCCCATACAGCATGTGTGTTCATCAATTTCTCCGTAACGGCTCTCGCAGAAACGTATCAAGCGCGGCTTCCCGGACGCATCACCAAATTTGTGTACGCAACGATAAGCCGGCTCAGTGCTTAGGGGATTGGCTAGGCCCATCCATGGGCCTCGGACTTCGTCTGAAGCCTGCGGCTTCACCCTCAATCGGCAATCCTGCCGATTGATCGATACATCCGCTCGCGCACGCGCGAACGGACCCCGCTTCGCGGGTTCGAGCCCTCAGGCTGCAAAATATTGAGCTAGGCAAGTAGGGTCCAGGACTGGACCAAATAGAAAATGGCGCCCTTTCGCACATTGCGCTTCACGCAATATGCTGTCGGGGCCATATTCCGCGTTGCGGAATATGGCGGAGCGGACGGGACTCGAACCCGCGACCCCCGGCGTGACAGGCCGGTATTCTAACCAGCTGAACTACCGCTCCGTTGCGTTTCACCCGGGACGATTCCCGCATGAATTGGTGGGCGCTGCAGGGGTCGAACCTGCGACCTACGGCTTGTAAGGCCGTCGCTCTCCCAACTGAGCTAAGCGCCCGATCGATCAGCTAGATCGGAAGGTCGCGTATGTTACCGCCTGACCGTGGTGTGTCAACGGATCATTGCAACGAAATCGCAACTTCAGCAGGAAATCGCCCCGGGGGTTCAGGCCTGACGGTCGATCTTGAAGAAGCGCCGCGTCCACACCGATTGAAACAGCGGGTCCAGCCAGCGGTAAAGCCGCCCCGAAACATATACCGATTTGCCCTTTTCCAGCGCCTTCAGGCCTTCGCGAACCACCGTCTCGGCCGGATACCAGATGAATCCAGGTGTGCCATTTTTCATCTCCATGAGCCCGCCTACCTCATGGAATTCAGTGTGGGTGAAACCTGGACAAAGCGCCGTGGTGTAGACGTTATCTTTCCGGAGTGTGGCGTTGAGCCCCTCGGAGAGCGCGATGAGATAGGCCTTGGACGGTCCATAGTTAATGTCACCGCCTCGAATGATACGCCCCGCCACCGACGCTACATTGATGATGCGGCCGAATTCCCGCTCCAGCATGCCAGGCACGAACGCATGGCACAGCGCAGCACAGGACGTCATCATCAGCTCGAAATAGTGCCGATGCGCCTGCCAGTCGCGGTCCTCGAGAAAGTCCGGCCCCGAGGCGCCGGCGTTATTGATCAGGTAATCGACCTTCAATCCGAGTTCGGCCACTTCATCGACCAGATTCCCAGGGGCATCGGGATCGGACAGATCCGCTTCAATCACGTGGGCGCTGACGCCGTACTCCCCCGAAAGGGTCATGGCCAGAGCATCCAGACGATCCCGGCGTCGAGCCACCAGAATCAGGTGGCATCCTCGAGCGGCCAGCTGCCAGGCGAACTCAGCGCCAAGGCCCGCCGAGGCACCGGTAATGAGAGCTGTTCTGCGCATAGGTCCTCAAGCCTGGGGTTTCGGGCGAGTCTTCGTAAAAATGATGCTGGGTTCAAGCGTCTGTAGTCGGAATGGACAACCCGGCGGCACCCGGAGCCAGCTCCGGGGCGCGAAGGCTTGGTTGCGCTCGGTCTGCCAGGCAACCTGGCCGGAAAGCACAAATCCTTCCCGGGCCTGACAGGCAGCTGACAGTGCGACGCGCTGCCCCGCCGCTGCACGTATCAGAGAAACCTGCTCACCACCGTAACTGTACAGCTGATCCACCTCAAAGCCGTCGGCCGGCGTTGAGTCGTTCAGATGAGCCACGAGCGGAGTGAGATCGTCTGGATCGAACTGGCGCAGCTTGACGAAGATCACGCACCCTTCCCGGCTGAAGGGCGTATGGCGGGTGCCCGGCGGGTTGCGAACGTAGGTGCCGGCCGGAAAGTCACCGTGCTCATCGGAGAAGACGCCGTCGAGCACGAAAAACTCTTCGCCGCCGCCATGCTCATGC
>JAUIKX010000216.1 GCA_030430515.1 Gammaproteobacteria bacterium
TTCTGCCTGAAGATGGAAATGCTGCTTAAACATCTAGACGTGCCCTTCAAGATGACCGAACTCGATGACCCGAGAAAGGCACCGAAGGGGAAACTGCCCTATCTGGTAGAGGATGGACGCAAAATCGCGGATTCTGAACTCATGGTGCAGCGCATCGATGAGATCACGCAGGGCCGAGTATTCGGTGGGTTATCTGATCTGCAGAACGCCCAGGGACTAGCGGCAACCCGGCTGGCTGAAGAACACCTCTACTGGGGTATTGTTGCTTCACGATGGCTCGACGACAGTTGGTGGTCAAACGTCGTTGAGGGCTTCTTCCATATCGCGCCGAAGCCCGTAAGGGGGCTGGTGGCGGGACTGGCCAGAAGGTCCGTGCGACAGACCTACCACCTGCAGGGTCTCGGCAGGCACACCCCTGAAGAGCAGCGAGGCTTTTTCCATCGTGATCTCGCAGCGCTGCAGGCAATGATCCAGGATCGACCGTTTCTTCTAGGAGACGAAGTATCGGTGCACGACTTTGCGGTCGCAGGCATTCTTGCAGGCCTCTACGACAACAGGCCCGCGACCTGGATGACCGAATTGGCTGAAGGGTATGCCGAACTCAAAGCCTACGCGGAGCGGGTACAGGAAACGGTAGGTGTTTGGGGCCGCAAATAGCGGTCGGAAGGAGTTGAGGATGCATGTATTGCTGGTAGGCGCCGGCCTTTCCGGAGCGGTAATCGGCCGAAGACTGGCCGAAGCAGGTATTGACGTGACCATTGTGGAAGCGCGCGATCATGTAGCGGGAAACTGCCACACCGAACGCTGCACCGAAACCGGCGTGATGATGCATGTTTACGGCCCTCATATTTTTCATACAGATGACGAGGAGGTCTGGAACTACGTAAACCGCTTCGCGCAATTTCTGCCTTTTAAGAACCGCGTTAAAACCACCTCGAAAGGCCAGGTCTTTTCGCTACCGATCAATCTTCACACGATCAATCAGTTTTACCGGAAAACCATGCGGCCGGACGAGGCGCGCGAGTTCATCGAACAGCAGGCCGACACATCGATAACAGACCCACAGACGTTCGAAGAACAGGCGTTACGTTTCGTCGGGCCGGACCTCTACGAGGCCTTTTTCAAAGGCTACACCATCAAACAGTGGGGCGTTCAACCATCGGAACTGCCGGCCTCGATCCTTCAACGGTTGCCGGTTCGGTTCAACTACGAGGACAACTACTTTTTCCACAAATTTCAGGGGATGCCACAGGACGGCTACACCGCGATGGTGGAACGCATCCTCGACCATGACGGGATCACGGTGCACCTCTCGACACCATTCAGCCGATCACAGGCCGGCAACTACGATCACGTATTTTATTCTGGGCCCCTGGATGGATGGTTTGACTATGAGCTCGGACACCTTGGCTACCGGACCCTGGATTTCGAACGGTTTACCTACGATGGCGACTATCAGGGGTGTGCCGTCATGAACTACGGCGAGGAATCGGTGCCCTACACACGCATCACCGAACACAAACACTTCTCTCCGTGGGAAAGCCATGACAAATCGGTGCTGTACCGGGAATACGCCCGCGCTTGCGCGCCAGACGACATCCCTTACTATCCGATTCGCCAGGTCAAAGAAAAAGCCCTGCTCGCCGACTACGTGTCCCACGCTCAACAGGAAAGCCACGTCACCTTCGTCGGCCGCCTTGGCACCTATCGCTATCTAGACATGGACGTCACCATCAGAGAAGCCCTCGATACTGCCGCCACCTTTCTGGCGCAAGGCCCGGACACACCTCTTTTCTCCAACCCACCGCTCTAGGCGATAGATTGCTCGAAAGGACACACCTCTGCAGCCCCCTCTGCAGCCCGAAACAATCCTTTTCGGCTAATTTCGTGTTTGGGAACGGCCGAAGCGGAAACACAAATTGGAGAAGCGAAGAAAAGTCACACAGAGATCGGACGCGTAGAGAAAATAAAGCGTACTACGATTAGATCATTGTAGGAGTTGTGCTCTAAGAGAGATGCCCAGGCAGGTATTGCTCCCGCGGCGAGAATCCACGAGCTTTCAACCAGTCTAGAATTTGCGACTTCCCGCCGATAGCTCTTGGTTTGCTGCCGAGGACCTGCTTGCCAATTTGCCAGCTTTCCTCTCGAGTCATCGCCTCCTGATGCCTTTTGGGCAGAAGGAGTTGCTTAGCTACTATTTCCAGCTGCCCCAGCTCTTCAACGAACTTTCTATAGCGTTTGAGCGTGTACGCGATAACAGGCGCCTCCTGACCGAGCCCCTCTAGGCTCGCAGACAGATACTGCTCTAGCTGCGCACCATCCAGCTCTGCATGACGTAAGCGAGCCGCTAGCCCAGTGTGCTCACAAGCCTCAATGTGGTGTGCAATCTTCGCCCGTATCGGGTTGAGATCAACATATGCCATTGTGGTCAGAAGCGCTTTTTCAGAGAGGATCGCCCCTGAATAGAAACGCTGCGCCCAGAAGTGTCCATCTATATCCGACTCACGATTCGCACGGAGGGCAATTCCCTGCTTCAGCGTTTTCATGAACTCACTCAGCGAGCCAAGCTGACCACGACAATGAGCTACCCGCTCAGGGTCTGAAGCTAACAACTCAATGGCCTCCGCACGGCAAGCGTCATCCTCGGGATCAGCAAGCTGGGCAGGGTGCGCGATGAACCATCGACGAGCAACTTCCTCGTTATCCCAGCTCAACGCTGCAAGCGGGTCGTAATACACCACCAGGTGAAAGTGGTTGCTCATTACAGCATAGGTTTGAACGTTGACGGAAAAGGCCGGTGTGATGCGTTCAAGCTGCTCCACCACCCAGTCTTTTCGATGGTCATAATTACGGCCGTCACGCGGATCGGTACCCATCAACCAGGCGCCCTGCACGCATCTCGACGTGATGTGGTAGTACATCGCTACTTCCGCATCGACCAGATATTTGCGTGCAATCGCCATGAAGACATCTTGACTCATCTCCGAGACTTAGCTGTACGCATTCTCGCAATGTTATGTGAGTCGGCAGAAAGGTGTGGCCTTTGCTTTGAGTTCCGTCGCGCTCAGGTCGTCAGTTTGTACGTCACCGTGGCGCAGGCTATGTCTCGAGCATCTTCGTCGCGCACCGTTACTTCCCCGGTGCAGATGCTGCCACCGCGTCTGCGCACGACGGCTTCAGCAGTCAGATCGCGCGGGCCCGCGGCGCTCAGAAAATGGATGTCGAACCCTACGGTGGCGCCCCTGGAGGTTTCCTCGACCTCTGCACCGCTCCAGAAGGCTGCAGTCGCGGCGATGTCCACCAGGCTGCTGATTGCGCCACCGTGCACACGATTGTCACCGAAGTCAGGACGATAAGGCATCGCCACAACGACTCTATCGGGGATACCCGCAACGAAGCGGGTGCCCATTGCACGCGCGTAGGCTTCTTCCTCCGCAATATGCTTCGCGAGCTCCATCAGCCGCCACTCTTCGGCGCATGGTGGGCCGGCATGGAGGTCTGCGCGTTGGCTTCTTCGCCGAACGCCTGAGCCGCCCGCTCGTTCTCCATGATCTTGTTCAGCACTGCCTTGCCAGCGCGCTCGAAGCTGTCACGATTTTCGATCACGTGCCGCTGCGATTCGCGATAGCCATCCAGAAACCCATTGACCTCAGGCACGACATATCGTGCCAGAAGGTCCCAGCTTCGAGCAGTCGCCTCTGGATTCGCCCAGTCGTGGATGAAGCCGATTACCGTACCGAACCCGCCCGTCAATTCCTGCAGCTCGCGGATCTTCGCGACGAGCTCGTCGGGAGTGCCGATCACAGCAGCGGAGCCATCCACCCGGGCAGTCTGATGCACCGCGTCGGCAGGCGAAGAAAACACCTCCGCACCCGGCCGCATGAGCGTGCCCACCGTATACTCGTTGTGCCAGCGCATGAGGCCGTCACGGGCTTCCCGCTCTGCCTGCTCACGACTCTCGGCCAGGTGCCACGAAAGCACCACCCGCCAGTTGCGTCGATCCACCGCATTGCCCGCTTTCTCTGCCGCCTCTTCCGCAAAGCTCCACTGGGTTGTCAGAGCCTGCAGACCGGCAGTGGACGCAGAACCGATGGAGAGCACCCCGACACCGTGCTTACCTGCGAGCGTCATACCTGATGGGCTGACCATGGATGCCACGGCACACGGCAGCTCTTCCTGCAGCGGGAGCAGCTGAAGCCGCGCATCGTTCAGCGTGAACCAGTCGCTTTGATGGGAGAAGCGTTCTTCCCCAGCCAGAAGACGGCGGATGACACCCAGCGCCTCATCCTGCCGATCGCGCTGCACCATCGGATCGATACCCAGCGTGTAAGCATCAGAAGGCAGCGCTCCGGGTCCACTGCCGAAGATCGCACGCCCACCCGACATGTGATCCAGCTGCACCATACGCTGCGCGACGTTGAACGGATGATGGTAAGGCAGCGAAACCACGCCGGTCCCCAGCCGGATGCGCTGCGTGCGCTGTGCAACAGCGGCCAGAAACATTTCCGGCGATGCGATGACCTCCCACCCCGTGGAATGATGCTCTCCACACCAGAACTCGTCCAACCCCAGACGATCCAACTGCGCAGCCAGATCCACGTCACGCTGAAACTGCAGCATGGGATGTTCGCCAATGGGATGGTGAGGTGCCAGAAAGGCGCCGAACTTGACCCGCTTCATCTATCTCTCTACCGCTTGATTAAAAGCACGAGTTCACCACTGACCAGCAGGCACTGCAAGGTGTGCTCGGTTAAACTTGCTGCCAAGGGAGGAAACGCATGCGTAAAGCCATTCAAACACTTGTTCTGGTCGTGGTCGCCGCGCTGGTAGCGCACTACTATCCGGCCGAGAACACACCACGAGATGACGTCCAACGGCCTGACGCGCGAGGGCCCGGCCAGGTAGAGCAGGCGTTTGCGGCGCGGGCCAGCGGACACATGCTGCAGGCAAGCGGCCGCGTCATCAAAATCCTGCCCGACGACAACGATGGCTCCCGCCATCAGAAATTCATAATGAAACTACCCAGCGGCCACACCGTACTGGTGTCGCACAATATCGATGTCGCACCAAGAGTGAACGGGTTACGCGAGGGAGACTCGCTCAGCCTGTACGGCCAGTACGAATGGAATACACGCGGTGGCGTCATCCACTGGACCCACCACGCGCCAAGAGGCGACCACGAGGGCGGCTGGATAGAACACAACGGCCGCCGCTACGAATAGGAAACACCATGAAGCAACTGATATTGCCAGCCGCGGCCCTTCTGGCCGCCTGCGGTCCGGCACCCACCCCGCAACAACAAGCCGCGCGCCAGCACGAGATTCTCAGCGTGTAC
>JAUIKX010000217.1 GCA_030430515.1 Gammaproteobacteria bacterium
AGGCGCCTTCATGTGAGGCGCCTTCTCTCGTGAAACGCCTTCTCTCGTGAAAAGCAAGCTTGGAACGCAGTCGAGCCAGTACCCACCATCAACGCTCCCACCCTTTTCTTCGTTCGCGGTCCGACGCGGTGGATTCGACCCAGCGTGCACTCTGCTGCGCTTCCTCACGCTTCCAGAACACCGCATCGGTTTTCAGATAATCCATGAGATACTCGCAGGCGGCGAACACCTCGGGTCTGTGGCCGCCTGCAACCAGCACCAGCACGATCTGCGCTTCGGCTTCAAGCCGCCCGACCCGGTGAATGACGACCACATCCTGGACCGGCCACCGCTCTGCGCACTGTTGAACGATGGCATCGATGCTCGCTTCGGTCATACCTGGGTAGTGTTCCAGGGTTAGCGCGCTGACCGCATCACCTTCGTGACGGTCCCGCACAAGGCCAACAAAGGCCGCCATGGCGCCGGCATCACCGCCCACCCGTTCTCGCTGGGCCGCCCACTCCACTCCCAGATCAAAGTCAGCCTCGCAGACCCGAATATCGACATGCACGCTTCAGCCTCCCGTAACCGGCGGCAGAAATGCGATTTCGTCACCTTCTACGGCGCCGGCCTCGAAGGTGTCAGAGAGTGATTGCATGAGCGCCTTCAGATCTGCCCCGGCAAGCTTCACCACGTGTTCGCGAAGACCGACTGCCTCAGCCAGATTGGCGAAAAACAGCACCCGCACAGAAATCACCTCTGCGCCTCCCAGGTTCCTGATTTACCCCCAGACTTATGCAGCAGGCGGGTCCTGGTAATCACCATGCCCCGGTCCACCGCCTTGCACATGTCGTAGATGGTGAGTGCCGCCACCGTTGCGGCCGTGAGCGCTTCCATTTCGACGCCGGTTTTTCCTTCCACCCGGCATTCCGCCTGGATGACCAGGGTGTCGGGCGGGCGCACGTCAAATTGCACCGCCACCTTTGTCAGCGGTAATGGATGGCACAGGGGAATCAGATCTGCACATCGCTTGGCCCCCTGAATGCCTGCTATACGCGCGGTGGCCAGCACTTCGCCCTTGCCGATGGCGTTGTTTTCGATAGCGGACAGAGTTTCAGGCTGCATCCTGATCTGGCTTTCGGCAACGGCACGACGAGTCGTCACCGCCTTGCCGGCCACATCCACCATGTTGGCCTGTCCCCGTTCGTCGATATGGGTCAATCCGGATTCGTTCATAGCGCCCATTGTACCGACGTATTTCGGTAGAATGCGCGCCCTGTTCAACTCGAGCTTTCAGGTTCGGACTCAAACCATGACTTCAGGTTCTGTCATCGTCGGTATGTCGGGGGGAGTCGATTCTTCTGTTGCCGCCGCACTGCTCATCGAGCAGGGCTACGCCGTGCGGGGTCTGTTCATGAAAAACTGGGAGGAAGACGACGGGACCGAGTACTGCACCGCTCAAGCAGACCTCGACGACGCGGCCCGAGTCTGCGAACGGCTCGGCATTGAACTCATCACCGCCAATTTCGCAGCGGAATACTGGGACGACGTGTTTGAGCGGTTTCTCGAGGGCTACCGGGCCGGCCTCACCCCGAACCCGGACGTGCTGTGCAATCGAGAGATCAAATTCAAGCAGTTTGCACGCTACGCGGCAACGCTGGGGGCAGATCACATCGCTACCGGCCACTACGTGCGTATCGCTCATCAGGGTGGCAAGCCGAAGCTGCTCAAGGGCCTCGACGATGGCAAAGACCAGAGCTACTTTCTCCAAGCCGTTACGCCGGAACAGCTGGAAAACTGCCTCTTCCCGGTAGGCGAGCTGCAGAAGACCCAGGTGCGTGAACTGGCTGACCGATACGGCTTCCATAACGCCCGAAAAAAGGACTCAACCGGCATCTGCTTCATCGGCGAGCGCCGTTTCGCGGATTTCCTGAACCGATACCTGCCCCATGACCCGGGGCCGATGCGAGCACCGTCGGGCCGTACCGTCGGCGAGCACGTCGGGCTTGCCTACTACACGATCGGCCAGCGTCAGGGGTTGGGTATCGGCGGCCTGCGCGATGCCATCGATGCGCCCTGGTACGTCTGCGGTAAGGACTTCGACAGCAATGCACTGATTGTCAGCCAGAATCCCGGAGACCTGCACAGGAGCTGGCTCGCAGCGAAAGAGTTGAACTGGCTGGTCGAGCCTGAAAGCTGGCCCGTGAACTGCGTCGCGAAGATCCGCTACCGCCAGAAGGACCAGGCTGCAGAAGCTTTTCAGCGAGCAGACGGCAGTATCGGCGTGCGGTTTGAGGAGCCCCAACGCGCCATTACGCCGGGACAGTATGTCTGCTTTTACGACGGTGACCTCGTCCTGGGCGGCGGGGTGATCGTGCAATGAACCGAGCCCAATCCCAGGCCATGAGCTTTGCAGCCGTCTGCGAGGCCGCCGCCATCGCCGAGCAGATCGCCGAGGCCCGGCGTGATCGCCCTCCAGCGCATCTGCTCGGCGCCGTTTTTTCGCAGGAAGAAAGTGATGTGGAGGCGATCTTCCAACCCCGCACCGCATTCCTCGCCGGGCTCGAGCACGGTGCAAGCCTTCTCAGCGGCGATCTCAAGTCAGCCAACGTCGCCCGCTATACCGTGCAGTTGCTGAAGCTGGCCGGCAGCCTCCAGAAAAACGCAGAAACCATCGCGCGTCTTCGGCAACTGCTCGATACCACCCCAGCGCACCAGCAGGACAGTCACCGGGCAGCGGAAATCTACACGGAAACGCTTAGCCGCCTGTCGCCGACCATCGTCGTGCATGGCACAGGAACACGGCTGCAGCAGCCGGGTGTCGCGGATGCGATCCGCGCTACGCTTCTCGCAGGCGTACGCTTCGCCGTCCTCTGGCAGCAGTCCGGCGGCAGACAATGGCAGCTTCTGCTGCAGCGAAAACGCGTACTGAAAACGATCAACGACATGAGGATGCACTGATGACAGATGCCCTGGACCCCCTGCTCGCCATTGGCCCGCTGGACGGCCGCTATCGAAGCAAAGTGACACCTCTGGCGGGCATCACCAGCGAGTATGGCCTTCACCGCTTTCGTGTACAGGTCGAGTGCGAGTGGTTGCTGCATCTTGCGGCCAGTGAGGGGATCGCAGAGCTGCCCGCCATGAGCAGCGCCACAGAGGAAGCCGTCCGCCGGATCTACCAGGATTTCGATGCCGACGATGCACGACGCATCAAGAGCATCGAGTCTGTGACCAACCACGACGTAAAGGCCGTTGAATATTTCGTCAAAGAAAAGCTCGCACCGCTCGACGAGCTGGCACCATTCAGCGAGTTCGTTCATTTCGCCTGCACTTCAGAGGACATCAACAATCTGGCGTACGCACTGATGCTGAAAGCTGCTCGCAACGACGTGCTTCTCGCGCAGATGTCGCAGGTCATCGACGCGATCACGGAGCTTGCGCAAGCCAACGCATCACTACCCATGCTGTCGCGCACGCATGGGCAGACCGCATCGCCCACGACGCTCGGCAAGGAGATGGCCAACGCTGCCTATCGGCTCGAGAGACAGAGAGAGCAACTTGCAGCTGTACCGCTTCTCGGCAAGATGAACGGCGCCGTGGGTAACTACAACGCTCACGTCGTTGCTTATCCTGACGTGGACTGGGCTGCCTTGAGCGCGGCGTTCATCGATCAGCTCGGCCTGACGCAGAACCCGCTGACCACCCAGATCGAACCCCACGATTTCGTCGCCGAATACTGCCATGCACTCATGCGCTTCAATCAGGTGCTGCTCGATTTCGATCGCGATGTGTGGAGCTATATCAGCATCGCCTATTTCAAGCAGCGTAAGGTTGAGACGGAAACCGGTTCATCGACCATGCCGCACAAGGTCAACCCGATCGACTTCGAAAACTCGGAAGGCAATCTGGGTCTGGCCAACGCCCTGCTCGAACATCTGGCCAGCAAGCTGCCGGTATCCCGCTGGCAGCGTGACCTTTCAGACTCTACCGTGCTGAGAAATGTCGGCTCGGCTCTGGGGTACGCAAGCATCGCCTACCAGGCGACGCTGAAAGGCATCGGCAAACTGGAGGTCAATGCGGACGCGATCCACGCCGATCTCGACAATGCCTGGGAAGTGCTCGCAGAGCCGGTACAGACCGTTATGCGCAAGTACGGCATGAGCGAACCCTACGAACGATTGAAGGCCGCCACTCGCGGTGCATCCATGACTGAAGCAACGTTTGCACAAGTGCTCGAGGCCCTGGAGCTACCGAAAGAAGCGCTCAAAGAGCTGGAGACGCTCACCCCCCACACCTATATCGGCAGTGCAGCGCGGCTGGCACGAAGCAGATAATGAACGTTCATATTCTGGAAGCAGCCTGGCGGGATTTTGGCGACCGCCTGAGAGCCATTCGTCAGAAGGTATTCGTCGAAGAACAGAACGTGCCTCAGGATGAAGAGTGGGACGGGCTGGACGAACGGGCCTGGCACTTTCTGGCGGTGGATGAAGCGGGCCGGTACATCGGCTGTGCCCGCCTGCTGGAGAGCGGTCAGATCGGCCGTATGGCCGTGCTGAAGGATTTCAGAAAGAGCGGCATCGGTGGGGAGCTTCTGGAAGAAGCGGTTCGCAAGGCGGAGTCGCTGGGGCTGACCGAGGTTTTTCTGCACGCTCAGACCCACGCACAGTATTTCTATGCAGACCACGATTTTCTTGCAGAAGGCGACGAGTTCGCTGAAGCGGGCATCGCGCACATCACCATGCGGCGGCAACTGGCCATACCGTTTACAGGCGAGGTTACTCCGGTCAAAGTTCCTGAGCAGATTGAAACGCCGCAACAGGAGACCAGCGGCACTTTCTTCGAGGGTGAAGCTCAGGTTGCAGCGGCACTCGTGGAAGGCATCAATCAGGCTCGCCGCCACCTGGTGATCTACAGCGAGCTGCTGGACCCGACCTACTTCGAGGACGAACGCGTCGTTACCGCCGTTTCCGAATTTGCCCGCCGTTCGCGGACGGCAGAGATACGCATACTCATCCGCTCTTCATCGATCATCCAGAGCCGTGGCCACCGCCTTGTCGAGCTCATCAAGCGTCTGATGAGCAAGATCCAGATTCGCCTGGTCCACCCGGATGATGATGCACCGGAAAGCTGTTTTGCCTCCTGGGATGGTGAAGGCTACTGGCGGCTTCCCGACGATCGCACACCCGCTGGCGTGATGCGCACAGAGGACCCGGTTCGGGCTCGGAAGCTGCAGGACACGTTCGATATTCTCTGGCGACGCGCGAAAGTCGATCCCAATCTCCGCGTACTTCGCATCTGACATGAACCTTTGCCGGCTCATCGCTCTGCTGCCTTTGTGCCTGTTTTCCGGCGCAACGTCTGCCGCTGGTCGAACCGTCACAGCCGAGAATCTGCCGATTGCACCGGTGATCGACGGTAACGTGAGGGAGGATCCTGCCTGGCAGCAGGCGAAACCTACAAGCGGCTTTACCCAGGTTCGCCCCGACGAAGGCCGGGCCGCTACCCAGAAAACAGAAGTTTTTATCGGCTACGGCGCTGACAACCTCTACGTCGGGGTCATCTGCTACGACAACGAACCCGACAGGATCATCGTTTCGGACAGCCGTCGAGACATCGCCATAGAGGATACGGACAGCTTCGCTCTGATCATCGACGGCTTTCTGGATCGCCAGAACGGTTTCGTGTTCGGCACGACGCCTTCCTCTGCGGAATATGACGGCCAGGTCATTCAGGAAGGCAACGGCGGCACCGGCATCAACCTGAACTGGGACACCAGCTGGCGCGTTCGCTCCCGAGTTCACGAGCATGGCTGGAGCGCCGAGTTCGCCATCCCTTTCCGTTCGCTGCGTTATGGTGGGGGCCGCGAACAGGACTGGGGTATCAACTTCCAGCGCAACATACGCCGCAACAACGAGGTGGTTTTCTGGTCTCCGCTGCCCCGACAACACGACATCAAACGCGTGTCTCAGGCCGGTACTCTCAACGACGTTCAAGTACCCTCACAGAGGAGCGTGAAGGTCACACCTTATGCGCTCGGTCAGGCTCGATCAGGCGGAGCAGAAGGCAACGATACGCGGTACAACGAAGAGTTCGGCTTCGACGCAAAGGTAACATTGACGCCGAGCCTGGCGCTGGACCTGACCTACAACACCGACTTCGCTCAGGTGGAAGCCGACGATGTGCAGGTAAATCTCGATCGCTTCAGCATCTTTTTCCCGGAAAAGCGCCCTTTCTTTCTGGAAAACGCCGACCAGTTCCGGGTTGGTACCC
>JAUIKX010000218.1 GCA_030430515.1 Gammaproteobacteria bacterium
TAACCCCGGTGAGCAGGGTCACCTATTTCAGCGCAAGCTGTTCGATGCAGGTCTGCATCTGAAAACGACGGGGGACGTGGCCATCGTCGCCCCGGCACTCATTGCGACCGATGAGGACATTCAGGAGATGACCCAGATTCTTGGCGACACCCTGAAGCAACTTAATCGCTCGTGAGCCTGGCTGAGCAGATCCTGAGCACAGCCCGGTCAGCGCGGGTGGTGTTCCCGGAAGGCGCTGATGAGCGGGTGGTTGCGGCTGCAGAGGCTCTCGAAGAGCGAGGCATCTGTCAGCCGATTCTGCTCACCGAGGTTCCCGGCAAAGTCCCCGCGCATTTCGTTGATGCCTACCTGGCAAAACGTCCGGGTGCCAGACGCACGGCGGTAGAGAAACGCCTTCAACGGCCGGTCTACCACGCCAGCATGATGGTGGCTAGCGGAGAAGCTGATGCACTCGTTGCCGGTGCGGTTCTGCCAACAAAGCAGGTACTTGAAGCCGCCCGCTTGTGCATCGGCACTGAATCGGGTGTGGCTACCCCGTCGAGCTGCTTCCTCATGGATGTTCCGGGGTGGCGGGAACCCCTTGTGTTTGCCGACTGTGCTGTCAATGTGGCGCCGGACGCTCGAACGCTTGCAGACATAGCCGTTGCCTCCGCCCGAAGTGCCGAGCGGCTTCTGGGCGTTGCACCTCGCGTTGCCCTCGTTTCATTCTCAACGCATGGCAGCGGTCGGCATGAAAGCGTGCAGCGTATCGGTGAGGCACTTGAGCTGATTCGAGAAGCGGTACCCGGGCTCGCGGTCGATGGCGAGCTGCAGGTTGACGCCGCGCTCGACGCCGCTGTTGCGAGGCGCAAGGCAAACGGCGACAGCCTCGTAGCGGGTGCTGCGAACGTACTGATCTTTCCGGACCTCAACAGCGGTAACATTGCCTACAAGCTGGTGCAGCAGCTTGCCGGCGCTTCGGTGATCGGCCCTCTGCTGCAGGGCTTCGCTCGGCCGGTTGCCGACCTGTCCCGGGGTGCGGGCGTCGAGGAGATCGTTCTGACCACCGCCGCAACGCTCTGCTAAATGGATCTTGCTCAGTACCTTCCGCTGATTCTCATGATGATTGCCACTGGCGTCGTTGGCGGCATACTTGCTGGCCTGTTGGGCGTCGGTGGCGGCATTGTCATCGTGCCGGTGCTGGACTTTGCGCTCGGCGTCGTCGATGTCGACCCCGCGGTCCGTATGCATGTTGCCGTGGCTACATCGTTGGCCACCATCGTTCCCACCTCCATATCCTCGGCCAGGGCCCACCATGCCCGGGGTGCTGTGGACCTGTCGCTGGTGAAGTTCTGGGGCCCGATGGTCATTTTTGGTGCTCTGATTGGCGCATGGACCGCCAGTTGGGTGGACGGGCGCTGGCTCTCCGTAGTTTTCGGTGCGATAGCGCTGCTGGTGGCATTGAAAATGATGTTCGTCAGCGAGTCTCTTCGCCTGACTGATGACGTGCCCCGGGGTGTCATCGGTGCGTTGCCGCCGCTGTCGATCGGTGGGCTCTCCAGCTGGATGGGCATTGGCGGCGGCACGCTGAGCGTGCCCGTCTTGACGCTCATGAATCAACCGGTGCACAGGGCTGTGGGCACTTCGGCGCTGTTTGGCCTTCTGATCTCAGTGCCGGCTACTATCGGGTTTGTGGCTGCCGGTTGGGATGATCCGCGCGCTCCGGCATTCAGTTTCGGCTACGTCAATGTGCTCGGGTTTCTGCTCATCGCGCCGCTGACGGTGCTGAGCGCGCCGCTCGGCGCTCGTATTGCTCATGCCTTTTCAAAGCAGCAGCTCAGTCTCGCCTTCGGGCTGTTTCTTTTTATCGTCGCTGCCCGCATGCTTTATGCGTCGTTCGTAGCCTAGGGGGGAAAATGGAGTACGTAAACGTAGAGCGGGGTGGGCCGGTTGCCATCGTTCGTTTCGACCGGAAGAAAAACCTCAATGCCTTCGACGGTCAGCTCATTCTGGAGCTCACCGAGGTGGCCCGTTCGTTTCACGACGATCTCGATACCCGGGCTGTGGTGCTCACCGGTTCGAAAGACTATTTCTCCGCGGGCGCCGATATCGAAGACATGGCCAAACGCAACGAGCCAGGTATGACGGACATTCAGCGCCGCCAGGTGTTCTATCGCGGTGTGCGCCTTTGTGAAGCCTGGGAAACCATGCCGCAGATTACCATCGCGGCCATGGAGCGCATCGCCGTAGGCGCGGGTGTGGCCCTGCCGCTGGCCTGCGATTGGCGGGTGATGGGCGAGAGCTGCTACCTGTATGTGCCCGAAGCGAAGATCGGCCTCAACCTGCAATGGGGCGCCTTGCCGAGACTGGTCAACCTGGTGGGTCCGGCGCGCGCCAAGCGCATCTGTATTCTCTGTGAGCGTATGGATGCCCAGACGGCGCTGGACTGGGGTCTTGTCGAGGAAATCGCGGCCGACGGTGAAGCCGAAGCCGTGGCTCGCAGTCTGGGCGAGGCCGCAGCCGAGATGCCTCCGGTGGCGGTAAGCATGATCAAAGAGGCCGTCAACGCCACCGCCGCTGCACTCAACAGAACCGCCAGCTACGCAGACGCGGATCAGAGCCAGCTCAGCGCTGCCAGTGAAGATGCTCGTGCCGCGCGGGAGCAGTTTCAGAAGCGGAAGTAAGCCATGACGGGCACAGCACTGGGCAAGTATCGAATCTGCGATTTCACCGGGCAGCTTGCGGGTGCCGGCGCGACCAAGTGGCTGGCTGCATTTGGTGCAGAGGTCATCCGCATCGAGGATCCCACCCGTCAGGGGCGCTGGGACATACTGCGCGGCAATCCGCCTTTCAAAGACGAGCGTACCGGCATCGACATGGGCGGGGCGTTCAACAACCACAACACCGACAAGCTGGGTATCACGCTCAATCTGAAAACTGAAAAGGGCAAGACGCTGCTCCGTGAGCTGATTGCCATTAGCGATGCGGTCACCGAGAACTTTGCCGCTGGAGTGCTCGAGCGTTGGGGCTTCAGTTTTGACGCCATGCGTGAAATCAAACCCGACATCATTTACGTGTCCAATTGCGGGTTCGGCTATACCGGCCCCTACGCGCCGTTCAAAACCTGGGGCCCGATCGTGCAGGCCGTCTCGGGTCTCACCCATACTTCAGCGCTGCCCGGCCAACCGCCGGCCGGCTGGGGCTACTCCTACATGGACCACACCGGCGCGTACTACATGGCCATGGCGATTCTGGCTGCTCTATATCATCGGGAACGAACCGGTGAAGGGCAGTGGGTCGATCTGGCCTGTACGGACTCGGCGTTGACACTCAACGGTCCTGCGTTGCTGGACTGGACGGTCAACGGTCGGGGGCTCACGGAAGACGGGGCAGTGAACGCTAACCGCAGCCAGTTTCAGCGCATGGCGCCTCATGGCATCTATCCCTGCAAGGGAGACGATGACTGGGTCGCGATCGCCTGTCAGGATGACGCGCAGTGGCACGCTCTTGCCATGCTGATCGGAGAAGGTTGGACCGACGCGTTCCAGAATGTAGAGGCCAGGCTCTCTGATCAGGACGTCCTGGATGCGCATCTCGGCGCATGGACAGCGTCCAGAAACAAGTTTGATCTGCAAAGCCGCCTGCGCGAGCTCAGAATCCCCGTATCCGCGGTGCAGAAACCCGGTGAGCGTATCGATGAGGATCCCACCACCGAAGCCTTCGGTTTGTGGCCCGAGGTGACGCACAGCGCCATTGGCAACATTCGGGTAGACGGTCAGCCGGTGCACTTCTCTGAAACCGACTGGGACTCAAGGCAAGGTGCCCCCTGTCTTGGTGAGCATACGGAAGACGTGCTCACGCGGTTGCTGGGCCGGACCCCGGAAGATGTAGCGGCATTGCGGCAAGAGGGCGTGATATGAGTGTGCTTGCGGGCCTGAAAGTCGTTGAGCTTTCGAACGAGTATTGCGCTTTTGCCGGCAAGCTGCTGGGTGACATGGGGGCAGACGTGGTGCTCGTCGAGCCGCCGGGCGGCGATCCGAGCCGCACCTATCCACCGTTTTTCCGTGATGAGGAAGATCGGGAGAAGAGTCTGTATTTCTGGCACTACAACACCAGCAAGCGAGGCGTCGTGCTGGACCTCGATGATGCAGACGACCTCGCCCGGCTCAAAGCGCTCATTCTTGAAGCGGACATTCTGGTGGAATCCGAACCGGTTTCCCGACTGTCGGCGCTGGGGCTCGACTATGAGCAGACCCATGCCGATAACCCTGGCCTCATTCATGTAGCCCTCACACCGTACGGCCGCAAGGAACCCATGAGTGACCTGCCGCAAACGGATCTGACGCTCATGGCCGCCGGTGGGCCGCCATGGAACTGCGGTTACGATGATCACTTGCTCCCGCCGGTACGCGGCTGGGGCAATCAGGGCTACCACACGGGTTGCCACTTCGCGGTGATGAGCATGTTCACGGCCCTGCTTGCTAGATTGCAGACAGGCCGCGGCCAGTTCATCGATATCTCCATGACCGCGGCTTTGAACGTCACCACGGAAGCCGGTTCGTACAGCTGGCTGATCAATCAGACCACCGTCGAACGGCAGACCGGCCGGCATGCAGCAACCCAACCCACGGGCGAGACGCAGATGCGGTGTGCTGACGGTCGATGGGTGAACACCGGTGTACCGCCGCGGTTTCCCGCCGAGTTTGCAAAGCTACTGAACTGGATGGCGGATCTCGGTCTCGTTGAATCGTTTCCGGAAGCGGTGTTTCTCGAGATGGGTGCGAATTGGCAAGGTCCTTTTGACCTATCGCAGATTGGTACCGACGACACCATCACCGCGATTTTCATGGCGGGACGGGAGGGTCTTCAGACAATTGCCGCGACGGTGAGCGCGCAGGACTTTTTTGAAGGCTGCCAGAGCGCTGGACTCGCAGTGGGCGTCATCAACAGCCCGGAAGAAGCGCTCGAGGATCCGCACTTCATCGCCCATGGCATGAAGGTGCCGGTACGGCACGAAGAACTGGACGAAACGGTGATCTATCCCGGTGCGCCGTTTGTGCTACCCGCGGCGCCCTGGCGGATCTCCCGGCCCGCACCGAAGGTGGGCGAGCACAACGAAGAGATCTTCGCTATTTATAGCGGGCAAGAATCTCCTTGATGACTTTAGCCCCTTCAGGATCGACGGCGATGCCGTCGTGCACGAGCTTTGCGTGTGCGTGTCCCAACTGCTGCAGCGACATGGCGGACTTGAGCGCGGTGTAGATGCCCTGAGCTTCCTGCGCCTGGTTCACGGATTCTTTCGCGAGCTTGAGGCCCATGCTCGGGCGCTTGGCGATACGCTCGGCCATCTCCGTGGTGAATGATGTCAGTTCGTCCAACGGCACCACGTGATTGATCATGCCGAGGCTCCTGGCTTCCTCCGCATCGATCACGTCGCCGGTAAAGAGCATTTCCTTTGCCTTGCGCACGCCCATTTCCCATGGGTGGGCGCAGTACTCCACCGCGTTGACGCCGAAAGCAACGACGGGATCCGTGAACTTCGAGTTTTCTGCGGCAATGATGATATCGCAGGGCCACATGAGCATGAGCCCTCCGGCGATGACCCAGCCCTTCACTTCGGCGATGGTGGGTTTGGGAATGTTGCGCCAGCGCCAGCAGTAACCGAGAAAGAATTCTTCCTCCATGCCCCAGTGGGCTTCCTGGCCTTTGTCTTCGAAGTTGCTCGTCCAGGTGGTGACGGGCTCGAAGGTGTCCATGTCCAGGTTGCCTTTCCCAGCGTGGCCGCTGGAAAAATCCGGGCCATCTCCAGCGAGCACGATGACCTTTACTTCGTTGTCGTGCGCAGCTTTGTCGAAGGCGGTGTTCAGCTCCGACAGCAGCTCCATGGTCTGTGCATTGCGCTTTTCCGGCCGGGCGAGGGTGATGCGCGCGACACCGTTGGTAGGCCCTTCGTAACGTATGGTGGCGAATTCGCTCACATCAGCCTCCGGATACTTCGACCACGTTGATCAGGTCGTTTTTGATGAGGTTTTTGTTTTTCCGCTCGTACTTTTTCGCAGGCGTATTGATGATGGGTTCGAGCTCCCCGGCCTTGAACGCGCTTTGCTCCCGTTCCCGTTTAACCGTTCCGTACACGGTGCTACGCTGCCTCGGCACCCGATTGGCGCCGCGGATCACCTGTACCATCTGCGCCGGGGAGGTTTCCTGGCCGTGCAGGGTGCCTGCAGCTCTGGAGATGCTCTCGTTCATCAGCGTGCCGCCGAGGTCG
>JAUIKX010000219.1 GCA_030430515.1 Gammaproteobacteria bacterium
GCCGATGAGGTCAAAGCCAGCAGCACAGAGGCGATCAGCGAGATGCGCGCCGCGGGCAGAAATCCCTACGTCATTCCGGCCGGCGGCTCGAGCGCGACGGGCGCTCTGGGCTACGTGCGTTGCGCATTCGAACTTGAGCAACAATGTCAGAACCTGGGTATCGAACCCGGTTACGCGGTGCACGCATCGTCCAGCGCGGGGACGCAGGCAGGGTTGAGCTACGGTCTGGCTGCCGCGAACAGCAGCATGAAGAGCTATGGTGTAAACGTCTATCACACTGAGAACAGCAAGCTGGAGGACGCCGTCCGTTCCCTCTGTGCCGAGCTCGACGCACGTTTAAAGCTGCGCCACGAGATACCGCTGCACTTCGACCATCGGTATCTCGGTGAGGCCTACGGCCTGCCCACCGATACCTGCATCGAGGCCATCAAAATGGCGGCGAGCCTCGAAGGTGTGCTGTTCGACCCGGTATACAGCGGCAAAGCCCTGGGCGCCCTGATCGACCTCATCGCCATCGGCGAGTTTTCAGGCGAAAGTGACATCGTTCTGATCCACACCGGCGGCGCGGCAACGCTGGCAGTCTACGACAACGCGTTTGCTTGACCCATCAGATCCAGACGCGCGAGCTCTGATGCAAACCAGGGCGTGAAGCGCCCGGGTGTTCTAAGCCAGCGGGCCAACTGCGTGGTCGTGACATAGCGCAGCTCGGCCACCTCTGCCGGGTCCGGCCGGAACGGGCCGTCGTGAAGTAGCAGGAACGCCTGCTGGATCTCCCTGTCCACCTGCCCTTCGTGACCTCTGCTGGTGTTGCGCACGATCTCGCCCACGGGTTCAGGAACAGCAGCCAGCCCGAGCTCCTCCTGAAGTCCGCGCGCCGCGCCGTCGGCGAAGCTTTCCCCAGGCTTCAGGTGTTCGCCCACCGCGTAGTCCCAGCAACCTGCGTAGAGGTCTTTATGCAGAACACGCTTCTGCAGCAGCATATGGCCAAGCGTTGAGAAGACGAATACGTGCGCCGACCGGTGCCAGAGTCCCAACCGATGGACCTCGCCACGCGGAACCAGACCGAGCGGTCGATCATCATCATCAAAAGCTTCGAAGTGCTCGGTCATTTGGTAATCTTCAGGTGCAAACACCGGGGAGAATCACAGTGAGCACGAATTCTAGCAACGCCACACCACGAACGGTCCACACCTTCTGCCGCATCTGCGAGCCGACCTGTGCGCTCGTCGCCCAGGTGGACGAAACCCAGACCGTACGGCTGCTGCCGGATAAGTCGCACCCGGTGCACAAGGGCTTTGCATGCCACAAAGGTCTGAACTTCACCGAAATTCACCACGACCCCGACCGGCTCAACGAACCGCTGAAACGCCGCACGGCGAAGACGGTACCTGCACAGTTCGACCCCGTTTCCTGGGAAGCAGCAGCCCAGGACATCGCAGAGAAGCTCACCCATATTCAGAATACCTGGGGCGGTGAAAGCGTGGCGGTCTACAACGGCAACCCCAGCGCTTTCAACAGCACCGCGCGGGTCGGCGCGCGCGCCTTTGCCTCTGCTGTCGGCATCAAGCTCGCTTTCGGATCGGGCACCCAGGATTGCGCCAACAAGTTCGCCGCCTCCGAGCAGGTATTCGGCACCGCCAATCTGCACCCGATCCCCGACTTCAAACACACCGACTACTTCCTCTCCATCGGCAGCAATCCGAAAATCTCACATGCGAGCTTCGTGCACATGACCAACCCCATGGGGCAGATTCGCGATGTCGTCAAACGCGGTGGCAAAGTGCTGCACGTGAACCCTCGCCGCATCGAGTCTGCGACACCGGCTACAGGCGACGTGCTGCAGATCAAACCGGATACGGATCTGTATTTTCTCGCGGCTCTGATCAACGAGATATTTGCCGCAGGTCTCGAAGACGCCGACCTGCTCTCTACACATGGGACAAACGTGGATGCACTCAAGTCGTTCGTGTCGCCGTACACTGCGGAACGCGTCGCAGGGGTGGTGGGCATTTCCGGCGACGAGATCCGTCAGGTTGCCACGGCATTCGCCTCGGCGAAGAGCGCCTCGGTTCACGCCTCAACCGGCATCAACATGGGCCGTCAGGGCACGCTGGCCTACTGGCTGGTGCAGATGCTGTCACTGGTCAGCGGCAACCTCGGGCGCCGCGGCGGCAATATCTACTCTCCTGGATACTTCCCCGCCGCTACCGTGGGCAAGCCGAAAACCGACGACCCGTTCTTCGATACGGAGTTCGGCAGCATCCGCCGCACCGCCGGGAGCCTGCCGGGTAACCTGCTCGCCGATTACATCGAAGCCGGCCACATCAAAGCGCTGTTCGTCATGTCGGGAAACCCGGTGCTGTCCATGGGCGGCGAGACCCGCATCCGCGAGGCGTTGAAAAAGCTCGACCTGCTGGTGGTGATCGACATCTATGCCGGCGCCACTGCGGAGCATGCAGATTTCGCGCTACCGGCCACGGACTGGCTGGAACGACCCGACATCAATTCGCTCGCGCTCGGTTTCCAGCCCGACCCTTACGTGCAGTACACCGATGCTGTAGTCGAGCCAATCGCCGAGCGCAAACCGGAATGGTGGATCTTCGCAAAGCTTCTGCAGGCCATGGGCCAGCCATCTCTGCTGGATCATGAAGCCCCGGACCCATTGAGCAAAATCGACCGGCAGCTGGCCTACAGCGACCTTTCCGTGCAGTCGCTGAAAGACAAGCCCGGGCACGTTCATCAGTTCGACGAGCCTGACCCCGACCTGCTGTTTGGCATCGCCGTCCAGCACGATGGTGCGAAGGTGGACTGCTGCCCGGCCCTGTTCGGCGAAGAGCTCGAGCGCGCGCATGAGATATTCGACGAGCTTTCGAACGAAAGCGATACCCAGCTCAAGCTGATCACGCTGCGCACCAACTACATGGTCAACAGCTGGTTCCACAACGCGCCCTCGCTGAAACGTGATCATGCGCTCGACAATCCGCTGCACATGAACCCGGAGGATGCAGCGCGGCTTGGTTTCGACGAAACGAGTGAGGTACTCGTTCGCAACGACTACGGCACCATCACCGCCACAGTGAAGCTTGATGACACGCTTCGTTCAGGGGTGGTCGCCATGACCCACGGGTGGGGACATGGCGACAACCCGAGGTTCTCCGTTGCGAGCAATCACCCCGGCGTCAACGTCAATCAGCTGCTGCCTTCAGGTCCGGGCAGTTTCGAGCGGCTATCCAGCCAGTCTTTCATGACCGGCATCCCTGTGGAGGTATCAGCCGCCTGATGTCGCCGTGACGAAACCGGAGTATTTCGGCTGATCGATGGCGATCTGATTCACGACCGTCTGTCTGAGGTGGTGTGTCAGAGCCTCGTCATCGAGCGAAATTTCCGCAGCACGAATCTTCTGCACGAGCTGCATGCGCAGCTCTGCGAGCGTACCGCTCCGGCCGAGGACCGCCACGAGCCGTTCTTGCTCCTGACTTCGGTGGCGTTCGCCCAGCGCAAGGTCACGCATGACGATGTCCAGAGAGTTACCGGCAACCCTTGCCATGAAATTGGTACGCCCCTGCGTGGACGACATGACGTCCTCACGCAGAAAATCACGCACCGATTTCACCAGTTCATCCACTCTGGGCATATCCGGATCGTTGCCTTCTTCCGCTTCAACGAGCGTCACCGGCCCGGGGATGAGCAGATTCACGCAGTCCACCTGGCACTCCGAAGAACGCCGGCCGATTGCCGGCCGCTCAACCGTTTTGTCAGGACCATTGCGGTAGTGTTCCGCCATACCCAGACAGCCAACGGCCCACCAGAACGACCCGAACACCTCCCAGAACTTCACCCGCTCCCGATCAACCGGCTCTCCCGAAACGCTTTCGTAGCCGGCAAACAGATCTTCGTAAGAGCCGAAGCCACCCACGGGAAGGTCGGTGCGACCGAAACGCCAGGAGTTGGTGCAGATCCAACCGAGATCCCGCATCGGGTCGCCGATGTGCGCCAGCTCCCAGTCCAGAACCGCAACGATACCTTCAGGGGAGAACATGACATTACCGTTGCGAAAATCGTTGTGTACCAGCTTGTCTTCAAAGCCTTCCGGCAGGTTTTCCAGAAGCCAGCGGCCTGCGTAGTCGATCATCGGCTGCGGTGTTTCGAAGGCTTTGTAACGCTCCCAGGTCTGCTCCACATACTCGCGAGGTGTGACTTTCTGGAGTAACTGGTCGAGCCCGGTTTCAGCCACATCAATAGCATGAATACGCGCAAGCGCTTCGCCGCACAAGCGAGCGAGTTCCGGCCGAATGTCGTCCAACTCTGGGGCGCGCACGATGCGTGCTCCCAGCGCCTCACCTTCGAGCCACTCCATGATGAAGCCTTCGCCGAGCCCATCTTCTTCGGTGAGCACATATTCGACTCTGGGCTCAGGAACACCGGCCTCCAAGGCCAGCTGCATGAGCTTTGCCTCAACCGCGAGCCCTGGATTCACGCCAAGCGTCTCCACCCGTTCACCACCGGGCGCCCGGCGCATACAGAGCAGCCGATCACCATCGGCTGTGCGCACAGTCAACCGATAGGTCTCCTGGCTGGCACCTCCCGACAGGCGCTCGTGAGAAACAAGCGCCTCCACAGAAGTCACCCGCTCCACGAGCACCCTCGCCAGCAAAGTTTCAAAATCCGCCATATCAGTCTTTGGTCTGCACGCCTTTGGGGGCTTTCTGGCCCATGAAACCGAACATGTAACCCGCAACCCGACGCATCTGGATCTCTTCAGCACCTTCGGTGATCCGGTAACGGCGATGATGGCGGTAGATGTGCTCGAACGGCTTGTGCCGGGAGTAACCCAGACCACCATGCACCTGCATGGCCCGGTCAGCCGCTTCACAGCAGAGGCGGTTCGACCAGTAGTTACACTCGGAAACTTTGTCTGACACGGTAAACGCGCCGTACTTGTCCATCTGCCACGCGGTCTTGTGGATGAGCGCACGCAGCATGTCGCACTGGGTCTGCAGCTCTACGAGCGGGAACTGAATGCCCTGATTCGTTGCAAGTGCCTTGCCGAAGGGCTTGCGTTCTTTGGCGTATTTGACGCTTTCGTTGATGCAGAACTGCGCCGCGCCGAGGCTGGATGCCGCCTGACGGATGCGGTTTTCGTTGAAGAAATGCTGCACCACCTGCAGGCCACGTCCTTCTCCACCGAAAATGCTGCTGTGCGGCACCCGGACATCTTTGAAGGAAACCGTGCCATGGTCGGTGGGCATGTTGAACGTCCAGAGCATCTCTTCGATCTTCACACCATCGGCTTTCATCGGCGTCAGAAAGGCCGTAATTCCGTCGCCATCGCCGGCTTTGCCGCTGGTTCTCGCCATGACCATGTCGTACTGGGCCTTATGAATGCCGGTATTCCAGGTCTTCGCACCGTTGATCACCCACTCATCACCGTCTTTGACAGCGTTGGTTTCCATATGCGTCGCGTCTGAGCCATGGTCCGGCTCGGTGATGCCGAATGCGAAACCTTTTCGCCCTTCGGCCAGGTCTTCGATCCATTCCGCTTTCTGCTCGTCGGTGCCGTAACGAATCATGAGCATCAGGCCGACATTGTTGCCGACGATCGAATGCTCGTTCTGAAGATCGTTGTGCAGCCCCAGCCCTTTCGCCGCAAGATGCTCGCGGATAATGGCCATCTCGAGATTCGTGCCGTCTTTGCCGCCGAACTCTTTGGGTTGCGCAAAGCGATAGTGACCCGCTTCATCTGCCAGACGTTTGACCTTGAACAGCAACCCTTCCCACTCTTCGTTGGGCAGGCCGCCACGCTCCCAGTCGGTGCGGGCGTCTTCACGCCGATGATCGAAGAAGCGGATGTTGTCGTCCTGCTGCTCGATCGGCTTGATGGTGGTCTCAATGAAATCATCGAGTTCCTGAAGATAGTTGGCTAGCTTCTCTGGGATTTCGAAATCCACGCGTTCCCCCTCATCTGATGGTTTCCGCTACATGATATGGCCTCAGCGCTCGATGATGCCAGCATGACAGTGTCCCGCTTCTGTGGTTACCTTTGCCGATGCTGATGCGCACGCGGAAGGTGTAGTCGTCTCGCCAGCGGCCGAAGTAGTCGAAGTTCTCCAGCGCGAAGCCGAGCGGGTCGATCTTCTCGTGGCACGTCTTGCAGGACGGGTTGTCGGAGTGCAGCTGGAGCTTCTCGCGGAACGACAGCCCATCAAGTTGGCGGATCTCG
>JAUIKX010000220.1 GCA_030430515.1 Gammaproteobacteria bacterium
CCCCCGGTATCGCCTCGGTGACATTGCGGTGGAACCCCATCGAGGGGTGCGAGAACACCGACATCGCCGCGCGGCGCGCCGCCGCGATCATCGCCGGCGGCACACCCACCATGAACGAACAGTTCTGGGCCGTCTCGGCGACCCGGATGACATCGCCTGGGCCGCGGTATACCTGGCGGCAGATGAATCTAAATTCGTCACCGGGCAGACACTCTCTCCAAACGGCGGCTGGTACATGTCGCAGTGAGCGGCAAATCTCTGGACTACATCGACGCCGGCAGAAGCGTCGACTGGGGCAGAACCAGTGAAGACTACGAACGCTTCAGGCCCGGTCCACCAGACAGCTTCTATACACGCCTGGCAGCCCTCGGCGTCGGCGCACCCGGCCAGCGCATTCTGGATATGGGCACCGGCACGGGCCTGCTCGCGCGCAGATTCGCCCGGTCCGGCGCGCAAGTGACCGGCATCGACATCGCCGAAGGGCAGATTCAGATGGCACGCGCGGCAGCCAATCGTGAAAATCTCGATATCCGCTTCGAAGTCGCGCCATCACACGCCGTGCCCGCGAAAGATGCGAGCTTTGACGCCATCACCGCTAATCAGTGCTGGCTCTACTTCGAACAGCCCGACACCATCAATGAAGTGTTGCGATTGCTGGCGCCCGGCGGCGTGCTGGTGATATCCCACTTCAGTTTTCTGCCCAGGCTCGATCCGATCGTTGCCGCCTCGGAAAAGCTGGTACTTCAATTCAACCCCGACTGGAACGGTGCGGACTGGCACGGACGCGTGCCCGCGGAACCCAATTGGGCGAAGCCCTACTTCGACCTGACCGGATTTTTCGTCTACGACGAAGGGATCCCGTTCACACGCGAATCATGGCGCGGTCGGATGCGGGCATTGCGAGGCATCGGCGCCTCTTTGGCGGCCGATCAGATCGATCGTTTTGACAGCGAGCACGCGAAACTGCTGGAAACGCTCACCGGCGAACAGTTCGATATCCTCCACCGGCTCGACGCCCATATCTATACTCCAAAAACGAACAGCAACGCCCACTGAGAAAAAATGCCAGCACCTACCGACCGATCCTCCAGCGCCGATTTTCTGGCGCTCGACCACCGTTTCGACAGCCAGCGCTGGGCGCTGACACTCAGCGGCAAAACGAGCGGCGGCATGGGGTCGCTGTTCGGCGGTGCCGGTCTTGCCGCAGGCATCGTCGCGCTGGAGCACGCGACCAACAAGCCCATAATCTGGGCCACCGGGCAGTACCTGTCGCTCACCAGCTTGGGTGAGCAGCTCGACCTGGAAGTCATCCTTCCGGCAATTGGCCGCAATGTGGTTCAGGGTCGCGTCGTTGGCCACGTTGGCGACCGAGAAGTGATCACGATACTGGGCGCCGCCGGTAGTCGACCTGAAGGCGCTCAGGGTTGCTGGGAGGTATTCCCATCGCCGCCGGCACCAGAAGACTGCCCTGTCGTACCCCGGCACCACGAAACCGAAAGCCTGCACGAACACATCGAGCTGAGACTCGCCAGCGGCGCATTCGGCTTTTCCGGCTTCGGTGAGGCATCCAGCGATGGACGTTCATTGCTCTGGGCGCGCATGGTGGATGTTGAGCATGACGCCGGCGCACTGGCCATCATCGCAGACTACATGCCATCCGTTCTCGGCAGCGCCTTCGGCAGGATCATGCACTGCACCAGCCTCGACAACACGATCCGGTTCGGCAAGCTCGAACCCACCGAATGGGTGCTTTGCGAAAATCGTATGGAGTACGCCGGCAATGGCTTCGGTCACGGCTCCGTCAATCTATGGAGCGAAACCGGCACCCTGCTGGCCACCGCCAGCCAGTCGATGATCGTGAGAGAGGCGCCACCGGGTTAACCGCCAATCAGGCAGATAGAGTCCCTTCCACCACCGGGAACACGCGCCCACCGACGCGAATGTCTTCGCCCACGTTCAGGTACAGGCGCGATGGTCTGCGGATCTCCACACCCTGGTCTACGGTCGCCGTAAACGCTTCACCACGCAGATCTTTGAGATAGGCGGCAAAAGCGGAGTTGGCACTGCCGGTTGCCGGGTCCTCCCGCACCCCTCCCGACTCGAAGAACATTCGGGCCGCGAAATCCGCGTCTTCCGTGTACGGCTCATCGGTAAAGACAAAAACACACTGCACACCAATCCCGTGCTGCAGCAGTTCCTGATGCAGGGTTGCATTCAGAGATGCCGACCTGAGCGCATCCAGATCACGAACACCAATGAGCACGAAACGCGGCCCCACCTCCGCGAGTCTTACGGGGTAATGAGGATGCAGGGAATCTTCAGACAACCCGACCAGTGCAGCGGCATCCGGGATGCCCTCACCAAGGACAACATCTGGAGGCACCATCCAGCCCAAACCGTCCTCGAAATGCACGGGAACATCGCCAGCCTCGAGCTCCAGAACGAACTGCCCAACGCCTCGGGACAGCACCCAAGCAGTGCCCAGCGTCGGATGCCCGGCAAACGGCAGTTCCCACTCGGGGGTAAAGATGCGTACCGATGCACGTCCCGGTCGCTCATTCGAAACAAACGTGGTCTCCGAGAAATTCATCTCCCGGGCAATATCCTGCATCTGATCGTCTGTCAGAGTTTCGGCATTGCGGACCACCGCAAGCTGATTGCCGGCAAGAGGCTTCTCAGCAAAAACATCGATAATGTGCAGCGGATATTGGTTCATTTTTTTGAGTACGGTTTAGCGTTCAGCGACCAGTCGTAGCGATAGCGAATCACATCCGACGGCAACTCAGCAAGCGCGTGGCGGCTTGCCAGATAGCGCACCAGCTCGGCTTCGTTTGAAGCGAAGTCCTGCCGGTACCAATCAAAGATGCTCGACAGAATAAGCCGACCGCCTTCGACGGACACTCCCCGCGGATGGTTGATGTAAGCCACCTCGGCCTCGGTGAGCAACCGCTGCGCGTTGGCAGACGTGAACGCCTCAGCATTCAGGTCAGGGCAGCCAAGGCTTGCGCAGTTGACCGCAAAATGGACGCGATGATCGTGCCAGATCGGCCGAAGAATGCGGTGCTCAATATCATCGAGGGTCAACCGCTGGCCAGCAACCTCGACCAGTTCGTCGCCCCATGGACCACGGGAAAACCACCCTCCTCCCATCTTCAGAATGGTTTTTCTGCCGGGATGGTCGAGCACGACATTCACGGTGAGGGCGTTGTAGAGATTGATCCAGTAGGCCAGCTGCTCCTGCCTTCTGAGGGTTCTGGGGTCGATGTCTGTCAGCGTTCGCAGATACTCGCGTAAATGCGCGCGACCGCTTTGCGCAGCCTCGTCATAAGCGACGAGATTCACGCCAGATGCACCACGGGAAACGTATTGGTCGAGAAAAGTCTGCCAGCTGGAGTGATCGATTACCTGCGGGCTCGATTCCTCGCTCTGATCCCAGTATCGCCATAAGTCGGCTTCAGGCGCGGACAAGCCCAGAACCGGACAGAACGTTAACGCCAGAAAAAGAAGTGCCTTTATCATGACCGAAGTGTATCTGTAGGCTCTACCCGATGTCCGCTACCCGACGAAACGCAATGACCAGCCGCATCCGAACGATTCTGACCGCCCCCAATCACGGCGACCCGCAGGCGCCACGTGACCGTGTGGAACTGCGAGCAGGCAAGGGGCTCATCGGTGACCGACATGCAGGCAAGGGCATCGTGTCGCTGATCGAGCAAGAAGCCGTGGATGCTTTCAACGAACAGACCGGACTTTGCGTAGACGCGGCGGCAATCGGCCGCAACATCGTCACCGAAGGCATCGCCCTGAACGACCTCGTGGGCAAACGCTTCAACGTCGGACAGGCACTTCTGGAATGTACAGAACTGTGCGACCCATGTGCCGAGCTCGGCCGCAGAATTGCGGAAGGCGATACATCTCCGGCAGATGTCGTGCGACTGTTTGTGGTCAGCGGCGGGATCCGCGCCAGAGTCATCACGGGGGCAGTGATTGCCCCCGGCGACGAAATTACTCAGCTGGCGTAACGCTTAACCAACTGCTTACCCAGCGCCATCATGTGCACCTGATCGGGACCGTCTGCCTGACGGCACCAGCGCGCATAGTTGTAGGCTTCGGCCATCGGATAGTCCGCGGTCAAACCGCCGGCGCCATGAATCTGCATGCAGCGGTCGATGACAATCTGCGCCATCATCGGCACGGTGATCTTCGATGCCGCGATCAGATCCCGCGCGTCCTTTGCACCGACCTCGTCCATGCGTCGTGCCGTCTTGAGGGTGAGCAGGCGCGCCTGCTCGATCTCTGAAAACGACTTGGCGATGTCTTCGAGCACCGACTGATGCTCGGAGAGCTTACGACCGAACGTTTCACGCGACACAGAGCGTCTGCAGGCGTACTCCAGCGCACGCTGTGCACTGCCGATCAGACGCATGCAGTGATGAATCCGACCCGGGCCCAACCGGCCCTGCGCGATTTCAAACCCACGCCCCTCGCCAAGCAGAATGTTCTCCTTCGGCACCCGAACATTGTCGAACAGCACTTCAGCATGACCGAGCGGCGCATCGTCGTACCCCAGCGTCGTGAGCGGACGCACAACGGTCACACCAGGCGTGTCCTTTGGCACCAGTATCTGGCTCTGCTGAAGATGCCGATTGGGGTTTTCCGGATCTGATTGCCCCATGACAATGATGATCTTCGTGCGTTCGTAAGGCGCGTTGGTGATGAACCACTTGCGGCCGTTCACCACGTAGTGATCACCATCACGCTCAATCCGTGTGCGCACATTGGTTGCATCGCTGGATGCAACGTCCGGCTCGGTCATCGCATAGGATGAGCGGATCTCGCCATCCAGAAGTGGCTCGAGCCACTGGGCCTTCTGTTCTTCCGTGGCGTACTTCAGGAACACTTCCATGTTGCCGGTGTCGGGGGCGTTGCAGTTGAACACCTCCGGGCTCCAGAGCACGCGGCCCATGATCTCTGCCAAACCGCAGTACTGCTCATTGCTGAGCCCACCATGGTCAGCCGGCATCCACAGGTTCCAGAGGCCGGCGGCTTTCGCCTTGACCTTGAGTTCTTCCATGAGAGGAACCGTGGAGAAGCGGTCTTCGAGGCTGTTGAGTTGCTCCGCGTAGCGCTCCTCGTTCGGATAGATGTGCTCTTCCATGAACGCCTCGAGGCGCGCTTTGAGCTCCTGTACCTGGTCGTCTGTTACCGCCATCTGCTTACCCTTTGAACTCCGCGACAACGCTGGCGATGGATTCTTTCGCATCACCAAACAGCATGCGGGTGTTTTCGCCGAAGAACAGCGGATTGTCGACGCCGGAGAAGCCGCTGGACATCGAACGCTTGAGCACGAACACGGTACGCGCTTCGTCCACGTTGATAATCGGCATGCCGTAGATCGGACTGTTCTCGTCGTTGCGGGCAGCCGGATTGACGACGTCGTTCGCGCCGATGACGACCGCCACGTCCACGTTGCTGATACGTGGGTTGATGTCATCCATCTCAACGAGCTGGTCGTAAGGCACGTTGGCCTCGGCCAGCAGCACGTTCATGTGCCCCGGCATGCGACCTGCCACGGGGTGAATGGCGTAGGTCACTTCGGCGCCGTTGGCCTCGAGCAGGTCGCCCAGCTCGCGAACCACGTGCTGCGCCTGCGCAACCGCCATGCCGTATCCGGGCACGAACGTTACAGAAGACGCCGCTTCCAGAATGAGGAACGCATCTTCGGCCACGATCGGCTTCACCTCGCCTTCCACCTTGGTGGCCGTCTTCGCCGCGCCGAAACCAGAGAACAGCACGTTGGCGAGAGAGCGGTTCATGGCTTTACACATGATGTTGGTCAGGATGATGCCTGCAGCACCCACCAGCGATCCGGCAACGATCAGAATGTTGTTGTTGATCGCGAATCCAGCCGCACAGGCGGCGAGCCCCGAGTAGCTGTTGAGCAGCGAGATCACCACCGGCATATCGGCACCGCCAATTGGGATCACGGCCATCACGCCGAAGACCAGGCTCAGCGCAATGATCATGTAGAGGTAGGGCGAACTCGTGCTGGGTTCCATGCAGAACAGAATGCCGCAGACGACCAGCGCCAGAAGTATCAATGCGTTGACGATGCGCTGAGCACCGAAAACGATGGCCTTGGAGTTCATCACCTCACTGAGCTTGCCGTAGGCGATGAGCGAACCCGAAAAGGTTACGCCACCGATGAGAATGGA
>JAUIKX010000221.1 GCA_030430515.1 Gammaproteobacteria bacterium
CCTCGGCCAGCCGTTTGGCGCAGCCCCGGCCGATGCCGGAAGCGCCGCCTGTCACAAGGGCAATTTTGTCCTGCACCCGTCCTGTCATAGTCATTCTCCCCCAGCGTAATGTACTGCGTGTGGCCAACCCGGCTCAGAGCAGGGAGAATAGCGACCTTAAGCAGAGGAAGGGAAGTCATACACTTGGCGCAACAGGTTTCAGTCAATGAATTCGTGCTCGATGTATCCGGCGATCAACCGGTGCTGATGGGTGGTCGTTGTGAGGCGTGCGGAAACGTGACGTTCCCCGTGTTGCAAGGTTGTCCGAAATGTACGGGCACCGATATCGAGAGGGTGCCGCTCGGGCGGGAGGGCACGCTCTGGGCCTGGACGGTGCAGGGATTCCCGCCGAAATCGCCACCGTATCTTGGTAGCAACGACCCGGCCACATTCGAACCGTTCGGTGTCGGCTATGTTGCTTTGCCGGAAGTGATCGTCGAAGGCCGGCTCACGGAAGCGGAACCGGCAAAGCTCAAAGAGGGCATGCCTATGCGGCTCACCGTCGAAAAGCTGTTCGACAACGAAGACGGTGACGAAGTGGTCACGTTTGCATTCGCACCAATGGACGCAGGGGAGTAGACAGATGAATGAAGTCGCAATCGTTGGTATCGGCATGCACCCGTTCGGGCGTCATGAAGGGGTAACCGGCATGGAGCAGGGCGCAATTGCGGCTCGCGCGGCATGCAAGGATGCTGGAATCAGCTGGCATGATGTTCAGTTTGCGGTGGGTGGCAGCCATGAGTCGGGTAAGCCGGACCGAATGGTTTCCATGCTGGGTCTGACCGGTTTGCAGTTCACCAACGTGTCAAACGGCTGCGCAACGGGAGGCACCGCCTTGTCCACAGCCTGCAACGCGATCATGGCCGGTATGTATGACGTGGGTGTTGCGCTCGGCTTCGACAAGCACCCACGGGGTGCTTTTGCCAGCAATGAACCCGTGCATCCCGTGGATGGCGGTCTCGACTGGTACGGCGGCAGCGGGATGGCCATCAATCCGCAATTTTTTGCCATGAAGATCAATCGCTATATGACCAAGCACAACATCAGTCAGCGCTCGCTTGCCCGTGTGGCCGCCAAGGCGACCCGCAACGGCGCGATCAATCCCATGGCATGGCGCAAAAAGGCATTCAGCGAAGAAGAAGTGCTGCAGTCGCAGATGCTGGCCTATCCCCTCACGCAGTATATGTTCTGCTCGCCTGGAGAGGGCGGCGTAGCTCTGGTGCTCTGCAGGGCGGATCTCGCGCACAAGTTCACATCCAAGCCGATATACGTTCGATCGGCTGTCATGCGCTCACGGCGTTTTGGCAGCTTCGAGGTCAAGACCTCCTGGCTGCCGCCGGAGGAAGAGGTGGGGCCGACTGTGGATGCGTCGAAAGCGGCCTTCGAACAAGCAGGTATCGGGCCTGAGGATGTCGATGTCGCGCAGCTTCAGGACACCGAATCTGGTGCTGAAATCATGCACATGGCGGAAAACGGCTTCTGCGAAGACGGCGAGCAGGAACACATGCTCGAGCGTGGTGAAACGGAGATCAACGGGCGCCTGCCGGTGAATACCGACGGCGGATGCATAGCGAATGGAGAGCCCATTGGCGCTTCGGGGCTTCGGCAGATCTACGAAAATGTGCTGCAGCTCAGAGGCGATGCCGGGCAACGGCAAGTGCAGAATGATCCGAAGGTGGCCTACACGCATGTCTATGGCTCGCCGGGGATCAGCGGTGTGACGATACTGTCGCGCTGACGCTACATCGTCATGCGTCGCAAGCGGCGTGCTCGCTTGTGTGCATACATCTGTTGGTCGGCACGCTGGAGCGCGGTCTGGAGCGCCTCTGGCGTGTAGTCAGCAAGCTCCGCGATGCCAACGCTGAGGTGCAAAGACCATGGGTGGTCCTTTGTTGCGTTGAATTGATCGATCGCTGAGAACAGCCTGTTTGCGCCGATCTGGGCCTGGTTACCGGGAGTGCCGGAGAGCAGCACGGCGAACTCGTCGCCACCCAACCTGCCGACCACGTCTGAGTCGCGGAACGTGTGGGCCAGCGCAGCGGCGAGTTCTTTCAATGCGGTATCGCCTGCGCTGTGGCCCCACTCGTCGTTGATGGATTTGAACAGGTCCAGGTCGATCATGATCACGGAAACGGGCATGGCGCTACGGGCGCAGAAGGCGATCGCCTGCTCGCTGAGCTGATCGAAGCCACGTCGGTTGCAGATGCCAGTCAGCGGATCAGTCGTGGCCACGCTCATCGACGCCAGTTCGCTGCTCACCATCGATCCCATATCGCGCAGCGATGCCTCCTCAGAGGGATCCAGCACTCTCGGTTTGGTATCAATGATACTCAGCACCCCGATGTGATGACCTTCCGGCCCCTTCAAGGGCACAGCGCCGTAGAAGCCGACTTCTGGAGCCGTCGGCAGCACCGGGTGGTTGCGAAAGCGCGGATCGGCCCAGGCATCTTCGACGATGAACAGATCGTTCGCGTTGATCGCATGGCTGGCGAAAGATCCTGTCCGGGAGTATTCCTGCAGTTCGGTACCCTGGATTGACTTCACCCATACAAACTCGTCGTCTACGAGAGCAATCATCGCCACCTGCACGTCGAATACTCTCTGCGCCAATCTCGTGTAGCGATCGAAACGCTCTTCGGCATCGGTATGCAGCAGTCCGAGTGCGCGGAGTTCTGAAACGCGTGCTGCTTCGTCGATAGGAGTAGGGGCCTGATCCATGGCGCGCTCTTTGTGTTCTTCTCAGTTCAGTCTAGAGAGCCCGTGCTGCGCTGCAGTGGTGACTGTGAAACCGTACACCCACCGTTTGTGAAGCGCATCCCGATTTATTGAGTTGCCGTGGCTTGCCACCTGCTGCGAAGATGGCGGCTTGCCGACGGGGGGCAGAGGCGGGGGAATGCTGAGCGATAAGAAACTGGCAGGTGCCGACACAATCAATTCGGGGTACGCGCGTTACGTGCTCCTGGTGCTGATCGTCGTCTATGTTTTCAACTTCATCGATCGTCAGATCATTTCGATCCTGGCAGAGGAAATCAAAGCGGATCTGGGTATTGGTGATGCTGAGATCGGTTTTCTCTACGGCACCGCGTTTGCCATTTTCTATGCGGTCTTTGGAATACCTCTGGGTAAGCTCGCGGATGTGTGGAACCGTAAGAGCCTGATTGCCATCGGTCTAGCGTTCTGGAGCCTGATGACGGCGCTTTCAGGGTTCGCGCGCACCTACGCGGTGCTTGCAGCCTGTCGTTTTGGGGTCGGGGTCGGGGAAGCCAGTGCCACGCCCGCGGCATTTTCCATGCTGTCGGACTTCTTCCCGGCGCGCTTCCGCGCCACCGTGCTCGCCATCTATTCGAGCGGTATCTACATCGGCGCAGGCATCGGTCTCTTCCTCGGTGGTGCCATCGTCGAAGCCTGGTACGCCTGGTATCCCGATCCAGACCTGGCGCCGCTGGGTATCCGTCCCTGGCAGGCAGCGTTTCTTGCGGTTGGCGTTCCGGGTGTGCTGGTGGCCATCTGGGTATGGACCCTGAGGGAGCCGATACGCGGCATGAGTGAGGGGCTGACCGCTCCCGCAAGCGAGCGTCCTTTCGCGGAAACAGGCCAGACCTTCGTCAGCGTGCTGCCCATCGTCTCTCTGTTCGGGTTGTACCGGCTGGGTGGCGTCCAGGCGGTGCGAAACAACCTTTTGAACGGCCTTGTGCTGGCGGCGATCTTCTATGGTCTGTACACACTCATGCCAACCGCTCTGCAGTGGATCATGCTGGGGCTTGGCGTCTACATCACCGTGACCTGGGTTCAGTTTCTGCGCCTGTCAGACCCGGCAGCCTACGGCATGATTTTCGGCTGCCGCGCATTCGTGCTTGCTGCCGTCGGCTTTCCCAGCCTTTCGTTCGTTACCTACGGCGTGGGCTTCTGGTCGCCACCGTTCATGCAGCGTGTGCACGGCGAGTCCATCGCTGATGCCGGGCTGTATCTGGGCATCGGTGCCGCGCTGGGTGGATTTCTGGGGATCGTTCTCGGCGGCTACCTCGCTGATCGTCTGAAGCAGCGATGGGACAACGCCCGTCTGTATATCGGTCTGGCCATACCGGTGCTGGCACTGCCGTTCGCTTTCACGTTTCTGTACACCGATAGCGTTTTGGTTGCGTATATCTGCAGCTTCGTCTTCAGTATCCTGTCGCCGGCCTGGCTGGGCTCGGCGACGAGTACCTTCAACGATCTGGTGATGCCACGTATGCGGGCCATCGCTTCTGCCTACTACGTGCTCATGAACACCTTTCTGGGGTTGGCTCTCGGGCCCTACCTCGTGGGGCAGATCAGCGATGCCTATACCGCCTCTGGCGTGCAGCCGGACGAAGCACTGCGGGTGGCCATGACATGGGGGCTGGCGCCGTTCGCGGTGAGTGTGCTGTTTCTACTGCTGGCCTGCCGGTATCTGCCGGGTGATGAGAAAGACCGGCTCAAGCGTGCACAAGCGCTGGGCGAAAAGGTGTCCTGAGAGCTTCGATAACGGAGGAAACTGATGATCGAACTGAACCGCTCCGATGACGTATTCGTACTGACCATGTGTGCGGGTGAGAATCGTTGGAATACGAATTTCGTGCGCGCATTTGCCGCAAAGCTGGACGAAGTCCAAGGCAGCGAGGGGCCGGCCGCACTGGTGATCACTTCGCAGAACGAGAAATTTTTCTCCAACGGCCTGGATCTGGAATGGCGGGTTGGCAACGAGCACGGCGAGGGCGGCGATCCGTCTGTGTTCGCGAAAGAGTTCATGGCCCTCATGGCGCGCATCATCACCTTTCCCATGCCGACGATCTGCGCGATCAACGGCCATGCGTTCGGCGCCGGGCTGATGCTGGCGCTCTGCGCGGATATTCGTTTCATGCGTGCGGATCGTGGCTTCCTCTGCGCCAACGAGATTCAGATCGGCTTCCGCATTCCCGACCCGGAGCTTGCGCTCTTCCGGCACAAGATGTCGGGCAGTGCGTTCTTCGAGACGGTGCAGCTGGCGCGTCGCTGGACGGGGCCGGATGCGGTGCAGGCCGGTTTTGTCGAAAGGGCTGAAGGGCTCGATGAGTTGCTGCCCGCGGCGATGCGACGCGCCGCTGAGCTCGCGCCGCTGGGAGCCAATCGGGAACTCTACGGCGAGTCGAAGGAGCGCATCTTCGGTGAGGCGCCATCTATCAATGAGCGCAACGGCGCGGCCTGGCTGCTGCGTAACTATTCATGACCCAGACCGCAGCGCAGCCACTTTCGGGGCTGCGCGTGCTCGACCTGACGCAGATCTACCAGGGACCGTACTGCACGTTCCTCATGGCGCAGGCGGGTGCGGAGGTCATCAAGATCGAGCCGCCCGGTGGTGAGCGGCTTCGCCCGCACCCTAAAGCCAGAGGCTCCATGGCCTTCGCGTCGCTCAATTCAAACAAACGTAGCGTCACGCTGGATCTCAAGAGCGAGCGGGGTAAAGCGCTGTTTCTCGATCTCGTGCAGGATGCTGATCTGGTGGTGGAGAACTTCGGCCCGGGCGCCATGGATCGTCTGGGGCTCGGTTGGGAACGTCTGCACGAAGAGAACCCCAGGCTCATCTACGTGACCGGCACGGGGTTCGGTCTGTCCGGGCCTGATCATGACCTTCTGGCTATGGACCACACGGTGCAGGCTGCAGTGGGTCTCATGGCGGCCACCGGCGGGCCGGAAGATCCACCGACCCGTGCGGGCGGTGCGCCGTCAGACTTCATGGGCGGGATCCACATGTACGCCGGCGCCATGACGGCGCTCGTGGGTCGGGCAACCTCCGGCAAAGGCACCCGCGTCGAGGTGTCGATGATGGACGCCATGTATTTCAACCTGAGCACGGAGATCGCTACGCTGTACGCATCGGGCAAGCCGCCGCCCAGAAATCGTTACCGCTCGCCGTCCAACGTGGTGCCATATGGCGTTTACCGCTGTGCGGACGATAAGTACGTGGCCATCATCTGCATTCAGGAACGTCACTGGCACACGCTTGCACGCATGATCGGGCGCGAAGACGCGCTTGAGGACGATCGTTACTCCGAGCGCGAGCGCATTCGGCACGAAGCGGAGGTTGACGGGTTGCTGCTTCGCC
>JAUIKX010000222.1 GCA_030430515.1 Gammaproteobacteria bacterium
TGCAGGATATTGTCACGTTCTACATCTGCTTCGTGCTCATTGCCCTGGGTGCGAGCCTTGGTGGTTATGCGACGCTCATGGTTTCGCTGGTCAGCTGGTTCCGTCGCTATCGGGGCACGGCGGTGTCCTGGTCGCAGCTCGGTTTTTCGATTGGCGGGTTGTGCGTGCCCGTGCTGGCGCTGGCGCTCGACCGCTACGGCTGGCGAGACGTGGCTTTTGCCAGCGGCCTGATCATCTGGGCAGTCGGGTTGCCGGTGGTGCAACTCGTGCGGCACCGTCCGGAAGATTACGGTCAGGTGCCCGACGGCGTGGCGAGCGACAACGAGGCTGACGCACAGGCTTCTCACGGGCCGGAGTTCACCGCTCGTCAGGCGATGCGCACCGCATCGTTCTGGCTCATCTCAGTCGGTCATGCGCTGGCGCTTCTGGTGGTGTCGGCGGTGATCGTGCATCTCATCGCCCATCTCACCGAAGGCCAGGGCTTCACCCTCATTACCGCCTCTCAGGTGGTGCTGCTGCTGACGGTTTTTCAAATGGTGGGGCAGGTGAGCGGTGGCGTGTTGGGTGATCGCTTCGACAAGCGGCTGGTCTGTGTCGCCTGCATGGTGGCGCATACGATTGGTCTGGTGCTGCTCACCTTTGCCTCGTCGTTTCTCGAGATCTTCGTGTTCTGCGTGCTCCACGGGCTTGCCTGGGGCGTTCGCGGGCCGATGATGGTGGCCATCCGCGCCGACTATTTCGGCACCCGCGCGTTCGGCACCATTCTGGGATTTTCTTCATTGATCGTCATGTTCGGCATGTCGGGCGGGCCGATCGTCGCCGGGGTGTTTGCAGACGTCTACGGCGACTATCAGATGGGTTTCAGCCTGCTGGCTGGTGCGGCGCTTCTTGGCTCGCTGGCATTTCTCGCTGCAACGCCGCCGCCCGCGCCGGAGCAGAGTGGTTAGCTGACTTCGTAGGGCGTGCCTTCGAAAACCGTAGCGAGAATGTCGATGTCCCGAATGTGCGTCGGATCGACGCTCAGAGGGTCTTCTGCCAGCACCGTGAAGTCGGCCTTCTTGCCCGGCTCGATGCTGCCGGTTTCATCGGCCATACGCAGCACCCGGGCGGCGTTGATGGTGATGGCGGCGAGCGCCTGCTCTGCCGTGAGGCGCTCTTCGGGACACATCACCTCGCCTTCGTGGTTGATGCGGTTCACCGCCACCCAGGCGCTGTTCAGCGGTTCGGCTGGCGCCATGGTGAAATCCGAGTGCAGGGTGGTGTTGATGCCGGCCTGAACACAGGAGGCCAGACGGGACATTTGTGAAGCTCGCTCGTAGCCGATCCCGTTGTTGCTGTAGATCGCGCTGAGCTCATGCAGATAGTAGACGTTTGCCGACACCTGCCCGCCGAGTGCAGCCAGACGGCGTACCTGCTCGGGGTTGGAAAAACCGAAGTGTTCGATGGTGAAGCCGTGGTTGAACCGTGGCTTCTCATCCTGCATTTTCTGCAGGATATCCAGGGTCAGTTCCAGGCCCAGGTCGCCGGTGACGTGCACGTGAATCTGAAAACCGGCGTGCCAGTAGGTTCTGATGGCGGCCTCCAGGGTCTCCGGCGGCATCATCCATTCACCGTGGTGGCCATCCAAATATCCCGGTTCACGCATCTGCGCAAGCTGGCTGAAGAAGGCGCCGTCTGCAAAGAGCTTGATCTGGCGGTCGAAGCTCAGACGTCGGGTGTTTCGTTCCGGCAGCGCGGCCGCCAGTTCGGTGACGTCCTGGTGGCTCCTGCCGCCACTGGCCATGCGCAGCGCATTGGCCACGAGGCGGGTGCGAAACGGGGTGTCGTCCGTGTCGAGCCGGGCTGACAGCGCCGACCACTCCGTGTCGAAATGAAAGATCCCGGTCGCTAGATCGCCAACCGTGGTGTGGCCTCCGGCGTGGGCGACCTGCTTGAACTTTTCAAGGCCTTCCGCGTAGCGCTCCGGTGCCATGATCCATGGATTGAGCCGGTTGATGGCAAGTCCCAGCCCGTTTTCGAAGAAGTGGCCCTGTTGCAGGTTCACCTGGCTGCCGCTGCGTTGGTCGCTGGCCCGGATCCCTGCCATTTCCATGGCGGCATCGTTCATGTACAGCTCATGGAACGATCGGTGCCACACGATGACCGGCAGGTCGCTGGCGATCCGGTTGATCCGTTCGCGGCTCATGCTGCCATGCCAGAAAGGGTGGAACCCCCAGGTGAACAGCGGCTCGCCTGCCGGTTGCTCCGCAACCAGGCGTTGAAGACGCGCGTCAAACTCTTCCTGAGTCGTCACCGGCTCCTCGGTGCCCCAGGGCAGCTTCCAGCGCATCGCGGTAATGAATTTCATCGGCAGCAGTACGGCGGCCATGGTTGGATGCAGATGCGGATCGATGAAGCCGGGCGTGATGACGGCGTCGGCAAATCGGCGATCCACCGTGTGCGGGTATTTGTCGAGCCAGGGCTTCAGCGATTGCAGAGAACCGGCCTCTACAACCCGATCGTCGCGCACGAGCACGGCGTCGGCGCGCGGGTTGGAGGGGTTCATGGTAATGACGGAACGTGCAGGGTAAACGGTCAGCATGCTGCTATCAGACCGCAGACGCCCCTGCGACTCAAGTTCAGCTTTCCAGCAGTTGCCGGGTAAACGTCCTGAGGCCCGCCAGAGAATCGTCGGCAGGTACCAGTACCTGGGCTTTGCCGATGGTGGCGGGCTGCAGGAGTCCATGTACATCGCCCAGGCCCACAGACTCGATGTTCTCGATCCGGGAAGACAGTCTGTACATCTGCCATGCGTCGTAGAACGACAGGCTGGAGCGCAGATGGGAGCCTGCAGCATCGACGATGGCCCCAATCGTTTGCGGGTTGGTCATGACCCCAAGCTCGGTGACGCGCTCCTTCAGTCCGGAAAGTATCGCCCGCTGTCGGGAAGATCGGTCGAAGTCCCCCCGGCGGCTGGTTTTTCTCGATCGGGCGACATACAGGGCGTCTCTGCCGTCGAGGTGATGCCTGCCCGCTGGAAAATCGATGATGCCGTACTGCTTTTCGAAATGGGTGTCGTAGAGCGGCGCGTCGAATTCGACCTCTACACCGCCGATGGCATCCACCGCGTCGATGAACCCCTGAAAATCCACGCGAACGTAGTGATGCAGCTCGATGTCGAGCGTCTTTTCCAGCGTATCGCGCATGAGGGCGATGCCGTCGCTGTAGCGCGCTTCGCCGATCGCGTGGGCCGCATTCACCCTGCCGTGACGGATACCGTTGATGTCGATGTACAGGTCGCGCGGAACGCTGAGGAGGGTGGCTTTGTTTTCACGGATGCTGACCACCATGATGCTGTCGGCGAGGTTGCCCCCAAGGTGCCCTTCGCCGCCGATACCCAGCAGCAGTATGTTGGTTGCCTGAGACGGGTCCGCGACCGTAGGCAGCGTGCCCCTTCGCAGGTCTTTCATCCAGAGGGTCAAGGCGGCAGCGGCTGCAAGCAGGATCAGCAGCAGGACAGTCTTCATGCTGTAGCGCCTGGCAGGTGTTTTGGTGAGTTCGGCCATTGCTTCGTATCCCCTGGAGGGTGACTCAGTTCGCACCTTTAGTGTGGCAGGAGTCACATAACGGGGTGTAAGCGACTTGTGGCCTGATGTTGGGAGGGTGTGAAAGACGGTGGCTTTGCACGTGTGTCCGAGTTGACGTCACAGGCTTGACACTCCGTGAATAGGCGCACGTTTCGGCGTTGCTCTGATGGCTAACATGCCGAGCTGATCAGGACGTTGCGTTGTTCTTGAAAAGGATTTTTGCCACCGCTGCCTGGGTTGTTCTGCTGTGCTCCTCGAATGCCTGGGGGGTGGAGTGCAATGCCATGTCCAATCTCATCAACTCGAGCTTCGAAGCCCCGCTCGTGTCGCAGCCTTCACCGCCCTGGCTTGCGAAGTTCGGTGCTTCTCCGGCGGTAAAAATCTATGACCAGAGCAATGTCCCGGGTTGGAACAATCCCAATGGCGAGGTCGAAATCTGGGAATCCGGCTTTCAGGGCGTGGCTTCTTACGATGGCAACCAGCACGCGGAGATCCAATCCAGCTCTTTCACGCCGCTCTACCAGGAAGTAACCACTGTTCCCGGGTCGGTGCTTCGCTGGCGCTTTGCGCACCGCGGCCGGCAGGGCACCGACACCGGAGAGCTGCGCATCGGTCCTGTTGGCGCGACCGTCGCTCAGGGCCAGTACACGACATCCCAGTATGCATGGCAGCTTTACACGGGCACCTATGTCGTTCCGGCAGGGCAGACCACGACCCGCTTTGAGTTCTACCCGGTTGTTTCGGGCTACGGTTCGACGACGATTGGCAACTTTCTCGACGCGATCTTCGTTGAAGTGGATTGCGACTATGGCGACGCACCGGCTGGCTACCCGGTCACCATCGCGCAGTCGGGGGCGGGTCACCTGGAGGTGACGGGTGTACATCTCGGCAGCGCGCTCGATATCGAAAACGACGGCCAGCCCAGCGCAAATGGTGCTGGCGATGATGCTGACGGTACGGATGACGAGGATGGTGTGGATTTCGGGCTGACGGCTCCGGCGCGTGGCCAGAGCCATGTGGTCGACGTGGTCGCGAGTGTTGATGGATTTGTCAACGCCTGGATCGACTTCAACGGCGATCAGGCCTGGTCTGCGTCTGAACAGATTTTCAGCGATGTACCGGTGAACGCCGGCAGCAATACGCTGAGCTTCTCCGTTCCTGTCGCCGCTGCTCTGGGGACGACGTACGCTCGTTTTCGATTTACTTCAGACGACCCCGCGGGCGCGCTGGGGCCAACTGAGGGCTGGTTCAATGGGGAGGTCGAAGACCACCCGGTCACCATCGTACCTGTTGCCGAGCTGCATTGGCGCTTCGACGAATATCTGTGGTCCGGTTCGGGCGGAGAAGCCCAGGAATCGGGCGGGAGCGGCCATGACGGTACGCCGACCAACGGCCCGGTGACGGCGCAGCCGCTGCCTGCGCTTCCGGGCGCTACCGGTACCTGTAACTACGGCGTGTTCGACGGCGCAGACGATGTGGTTGCTATCGGTGATATTCCAGAGCTCAACCTCGACTATCCGCCTCACCAGCTGACCCTGATGGCGTGGATACGGCCCGCGAACTTCAACAGCAGAGCACACTACGTTGTTGCACGTGGGCAGTCAGGCAGCGGCGGCAATCGTTTCGAGATCGCACTGCAGACACGCGGTGCGCGCTACGAGCTGCGGCAGCGCACAGGCAGCTCGGTCTGGTCGGCGGCGATGTCAGCGCCCTCTGGAGATGTTGGCCAATGGGTACATCTCGCGGCGACCTATGACGGTACGAGGTGGCGTCTTTACCGCAACGGGGTGGAAGGTGCCAGCGTTGCCACCGTCGGCCCGCAGGCTGCAACCGGCCCCCTGTGGGCTATAGGTGGCCGGCATCCGGCCAATGGCGGCCGGAGAAACTTCGAGGGGGCGATTGATGAGGTGCGCATTCTCACCCAGGCGCTGAATGCATCTGAAGTCGCTGCCTACATGAATGCAGCGCATCCCTGTCCGCAGCCGGCCATGCAAGTCGCGAAAAGCCTGCTTGTAATCGATGATGGCGGTGCGGGAGCAAACCCGAAAGCGATTCCAGGCGCGGAGGCGGTCTACACCATAACCGTGACGAACACGGGTACGGGTGCGAACGATTCCGGTACGCTGGTTCTGAGCGATCCGCTGCCGGAAGACGTGGAATTTTTTTCCGGAGATTTCGATGGTGGCGGATCGCCGATCGAGTTCGTCGAAGGATCGCCGGCATCCGGTCTGTCACTGAATTTCGTGTCGCTTGCCGATGCGACGGACGGAGTGGAATTTCTCGATGCCGGCGCTTCGATGGTCGTGCCAAACGGCGGCTACGATCCGGCGGTCCGGTCCCTGCGCATTCTGCTCGACGGCGTGCTGCCGCCTGCCGGGTCCACCTTCAGCCTTCGTTTTAGAGTGCGGTTGAAGTAGGGTTGCCGGTTCGGTTACCGGAGCTGGCATTGCAGTACGACTACATCATTGTTGGCGCGGGGTCCGCGGGCTGCGTCCACGCAAACCGGCTCAGCGCAGACCGTTCGTGCAACGTACTTCTGCTGGAAGAAGGCGGCAGC